>JBPCTP010000001.1:0-3126 GCA_051011615.1 Microthrixaceae bacterium
GCGCCGCTCGGTGTTCTGGAGCGCAGCCATGCGGTCCGCATGCGGTAGCGCGAGCATCTCGACCCACGTCGGCACCGACAGGTACAGCTGGTTCTCCGGGCCGATGGTCAGCGGACGATCCGGAGGCCGGGTGATCAGGATGTTGTAGACGGGCGTTCCGCCCGCTGTCGCACGGTCCAGGAAATCGACCGCACGATCCCATGTGGCGGTAGGTGCATCTGTCTTGTTACGACCTCCGAGGCCTTGGATGATCACGGGCAGCCCGGACCGTCGACCCAGTTCGATGCAGTAGTCCTCGTCGGTCTCGTCCAGACCACCGACGGCGCTCTCGGGCAGGTAGGTGATGCTTCCAGCGCCGGCACTACCGGCCGCGTCGGCCAGAGCCAGCAACTCGTCGCGACTCGACAGCCGCGAGGGCACCGGTCGGCCGTCGCCGTCGATGTGGGTCGGCGCATGTGAGGAGGACAGACCGGCCGCGCCGGCGCTCATGGCCGCGCGGACGATGTCCTGCATGGCTTCGACCTCGCGGTTGTTGGCGCCGCGCTCGGAAGCTTCGGTGCCCATCACCCAACGACGCACGTTCGAGTGCCCGATGTAGCAAGCCAGATTGATGCCGAGACGACCGCGTCGGGATTCCAGGTACTCGGGGAGGGTCTCGAAGTCGAACCGGACCGCGCTCATCGCCGCGGGTTCCATCTGTTCGACCTTGGCGAACAGACGTCGCACGAACTCCCGGTCGTCGGAACGCGTAGGGGCAACGGCGAATCCACAGTTCCCGGCCAGCACCGTCGTCACGCCGTGGTGGACCGACATGGTCGCCAGTGGGTCGTAGGTGACCTGCGGGTCGTAGTGCGTGTGGGCGTCCACTATGCCGGGTGCGACGATCAGGCCGTCCGCGTCGATCGACTCTGCCTCGGTGAGAGTGGCGCGGTCTGCACGCCCCACCCGCTCGATGTGTCCATTGCGGATGACCACGTCAGCGCGCCGGCGGGGGAGGCCGGTGCCGTCCACGACGGTGCCACCACGAATCACCAGCTCCCCGGTCACCGGGGCCGGTCTCCGGCGATGGTGAGGCGGTGCATGATCCTGCGGCTCGTGTAGTCGGGAACTGCGTAGTGCTGAGTGCAACGGTTGTCCCAGATCGCCAGGGTGCCCGGCTGCCAGCGGAACCGGCACTGGATGGCCGGCGAGTTCACAGCGTTGAGAAGCAACGGGAGGATGGTGGCGTTCTCCGAGTCCGACAGTCCGTCGATCCGGGTGGTGAAGTTCCCGTTGACGAAGAGCGCCTTGCGGCCTGTTTCCGGGTGTGTGCGGAACACGGGATGGTGGGTGGCCGGATAGGCCGCACGGGTGGCGTCGAGGTCGGCATCGCTGTTGCCCTGTGCGACGGCCCTGGACAGCATCTTGGTGAGGTCGTGGGTCGCTGTCGCCCCATCGAGCATGTCCTTGAGCGAGTCGCTGAGCGAGTCGTACGCCTCGTACATGTTCGCCCAGCAGGTGTCGCCACCGATATCCGGCAGCAGCACCGCCTGCAGGACCGTGTACTTGGGCGGTTCGTTGCGAAAGGTGTTGTCGCTGTGCCAGGCATCCGCTCCCTCGCCACGCGGGGCCCTTTGGTCGAGCAGCGTCAACTCGGGGACATCCGGGTGCTTGGGGCCGAACGGAGCGATGTCGATCTCACCCAACCGATGTGCCAGACGCATCTGTTGATCCGGCTCGAGCGCTTGATCGGGGAAGAGCAACACGAGGTGCTCAAGCAGTGCAGCCTCGATCTGGGCCATGTCGGCATCGCCGGCGTCGGCCATGTCGACTCCGTGGACCGTTGCTCCGATGGTGCCGGTCATGGCAGTGGTGTTGATCGTCACGTGGCCGCATCTTCCCCTGGCGTCGGGATCTGGACTCCGACGGCCGGGAGGTATTCCTCGACCAGGCCGGCCACGACCGCCCCGCAGCCAGGGGGCAACGCATCGGCCACATGCGCTGCGCCGGCACGGCGCAGCATCGGATCGAGCCGGTGTCGCAGCCGGGACAGCACCCAGGGAAGCATCGGACCGTTCGTCGCCTCATCGAAGCCGACCACGGTGTTGGTGCCCAGCGACCTGTCGACGTAGTGGTAGTGCGGCTCGTCATCGAACGCGTCGAATCGGAGGTACTCGTGCTGGTCGGCCACTGCGATCACATGGATGGACAACCCTTCGTCGCTGAATCCACCCTCGGGGCTGTGCGCCTCGATCTCGGCGAGGTCGTCGCCCTCGTAGGCCGCGGACAGGGCCTCAGGGTCGACAACGCGGTACTCGACACCGATGGAAAGTGGCCCGGCATCCAGGTACACCGTGTGCTCGATGTCAGGCGGAAGCGGCTGCACGTCGTATGTCTGGCCAAGCATGCTCAGGTCCCCTCTGCGGTTTCGTCGTCGTTCGGTTCGGACAGTCGCGTGAAGACGCGCCTCGCGTTGGCCGACGTGATTCTCGCGATCGACTCGCCATCGAGCCCCTCGGTGAGCGCGGCGTCTCCGAACTGACGGGCTGCCTGTCGGTGCCCGGTGGTTGGAAATCCGCTTCCGTACAGGACCTTCGCCGCACCCTCGCCCGTGGCGAATTCCCGCAGTTCGGCCGGCCAGTGTCGCAGCGGCCATGAAGCGGTTCCGATGTAGACGTTGTCGAATGTCGTCGCCCTGGCAATCGTGTCCGTCGTCCACGGCCAGCCGGTGTGGGACAGCACGAAGCGGACCGATGGAAACTCGGTGGCGGGTCGGTCGATTCCTCCCGGCCGTCCGCACTCGCCGGGGAAGTCGCCACCGGATAGGCCTGCCTGCATCACGAACGGCACGTCGTGTTCGGCGCAGAGTCGGTAGTAGTCCTCGAAGCGGTCGTCGTCGAAGGGCAGGTTCCAGCTGTGGGTGTGGTTGTGCAGTCCGACGCACCAAGGCTCGGCCAGGACCTCTTGCGCCGCTGTCACCCCAGCGGCCCCGGTGTTGGGATCGACGCTCCACACACCCACGAAGCGCCCCGGGTTCTCTGCGGACAACGCCGCAATCTCCTCCCGACGACAGGCGACGTGTTCGAACAGGTCGGCGTCGAGATCGGTGGACGGCTCGCACGCCACCAGGATGATCGTGTCGAAGCC
>JBPCTP010000002.1:0-4833 GCA_051011615.1 Microthrixaceae bacterium
GCCCTCGACCTCCGACTCGAAGAGGGCGCCGGCAGGCTTGATCCCCGACCCATACTCCTGCTGCTCGATCGGGCCGACGACGAGTTCATAGCTCGACGATCCGGAGCCGACGGCTGGATCACCAAGCCGCTCGATTCACTGGCCATCCGCCGCAGCACCGAGGCCCTGATGGCGGCGTCGAGCGGCTGAGCACCTCGGCTCGCGCAGGGCCGAGGGGGCACCAAAGCGGGGCCTGTGGTTTGGTGCCTACAGCTCTCCGACCTCGGTTCCACCGGCTTTCCCACACGGGAGTCGGCATGGTTACGATGTGAGACCCACGGGTGGTGGCGCAGCTTGGCAGCGCGCCTCGTTCGGGACGAGGAGGCCGGGAGTTCAAATCTCCCCCACCCGACCACCAGACCCAGCGCTGTGTCCGGAATCTCGGGCACCGCGCTGGGTACGCGTTGCGGGTACTGCCAACCTGCGGAACCGTGGGCCACGAATTTCGGGAAGGCTCGTGTTCTCGTGAAGGTTTGTGTGAAGAGTTGTCAAGGCCCAAGCCCGGCCTGCCGAAGCCACGTGCATGAGCCTGGCGAAGGTTTCTACCCTGAACCGCCCTGGGGGCCGCAAGCAGAGCCTCTTCGCCGCGATCGCATTCGTGTTGCTTGCTGCACTGCTGGGCGCGTGTGAGTCCACCCAGGCCGAGACCAACCATGTACGCGCACATGTGAACGCGTCCCGTGCGGCTGCCGGTCTGGCGCCGGTCAGCGAGAACCAGCAGCTCAACCTGAAGGCAGACCTATGGGCACAGCGAATGCGCAACGAGTGTCGGATCTGGCATTCCAGGCTCTCCGACGGCGCGCCCTCGAATTGGCGCAAGCTGGGTGAGAACGTGGGCATGGGCGGCAACATCGGCCAGATCCACACCGCCTACATGAACTCCCCCGGCCATCGGGCCAACGTGCTGGATCCGTCGTTCACCCAGATGGGCACCGCAGCTGTCTGGGGGAACTGCAACGGCTACCGCACTGTTTTCACGGTGCATGTCTTCATGAAGACCTGAGCTGCCGCCCTGGGCCTGAAGACCTGGCGGTGGCGCTACGGTCCGTGCCGTGGATGTCGACGAGTTCCAGCAGTTGATGGAGACCCTCTACGGTCCGGGCGACCGCGAGCGAGGTATTCCGGCCACTGTCGCGTGGCTTTGTGAGGAACTGGGCGAACTGGCGCAGGCAGTCCGAAAGGGCACTCCCGAGGAACAGCTGCACGAACTGGGTGACGTGTTCGCATGGCTGGCTTCGCTCGCCAACCAGCTCGACCTCTCCTTGACCGACGCCGCCATGCGCTACGTCGACGACCCCCCAGCCTGATCCGGCCCTCTGGACACGGTCTGAAACCGGAGGTTCAGTTCGCCAGCAGCTCGGCTATCTGGATCGCGTTCAGTGCGGCGCCCTTGCGCAGGTTGTCATTGGAAACGAAGAGCACGAGTCCGTGTTCCACACTCTGGTCGGCCCGGATCCGACCGACATAGGAAGGGTCGGCTCCTGCTGCCTCCAGCGGGGTGGGCACCTCCGCGACCTCCACTCCCGGCGCAGCAGCGAGGACCTCCGTGGCCCGCTCGGGCGAGATGGGTTCATCGAACTCTGCATGGATCGAAAGGGAGTGACCGGTGAAGACCGGCACGCGAACGCAGGTGCCTGCCACCCGTAGTTCGGGCAGGTCGAGGATCTTGCGGCTCTCGTTTCGGAGCTTCTGCTCCTCGTCGGTCTCGAGCGTGCCGTCGTCGACCATGTTTCCCGCCAGCGGAAGCACGTTGAACGCAATCGGCTTGGCGAAGGACACCGTCGGCGGGTACTCGAGTGCGGATCCGTCGTGAGCCAGCGCAGCTGCCTTGTCTCCAACGGCATTGACCTGTGCGGCCAACTCCTCGACACCGGACAGTCCTGCACCGTAGACGGCCTGGTGGTTCGCCACCCGCAGGGCGACGAGCGGCGCCGCGAGCGACAGGGGCTTCAGCACCGGCATCGCGGCCATCGTGGTGCAGTTGGGATTGGCGACTATCCCCTTGGTGATGGAGTCGAGCGCGCCCGGGTTCACCTCGGACACGACCAGCGGTACCTCGGGATCCATTCGCCAGGCCGATGAGTTGTCGATCACCGTCGCACCCGCTGCCGCCACACGTGGTGCGAACTCGCGTGAGAACGATCCCCCGGCGGAGAACAGCGCCAGGTCGAGGCCGGAGAAGTCGGCAGTTGCGGAGTCCTCGACGGTGACGTCCTCACCCCTGAACGGCAGGACTGTCCCGGCTGATCGGGCCGAGGCGAAGAAGCGCACTGAGTCCGCGACGAAATCGCGCTGTTCGAGCAAGGTTCGCATGACGCCGCCGACCTGTCCGGTTGCGCCGAATACACCGATGTCCATGACCGCGAGCGTACCGGGCGTCCGACGCAGGGGCCCAGCGGGTTCCGGGTTGCCGGTCCCCCCAAAGGACACTCGACCGCTGTGGTCGGACTGCGTCAGAAGTTGGTCTCGTGAAGTTCGTAGGCGGCGTGCAGTAGCTGCACGGCGCGGTCCGAATCCGACTGGGCAACGACACAACTGATGCGTATCGCCGAGGTGGAGATCATCTCGATGTTGATACCGGCCTCGGCCAGTGTCTCGAACATGGTGGCGGCAACGCCGGGGTTGGACTTCATGCCCGCACCTACGAGCGAGACCTTGGCGATGTCGTCGTCGCTCGTGACCCCGGCGGCACTCAGACTCCGGGCCTGCTCGCTGCAGATCCCCAGGGCTTGGTCGATCTGCTCGTGTGGCACCGTGAAGGAAATGTCGGTGACCCCTCCCTCAGAGATGTTCTGCACGATCATGTCGACGTTCACCCCGCTGTCGGCAAGCTCGCGGAACAGCGACGCGGCGATGCCCGGCCGGTCCGGAACGCCGGTCACCGTGACCTTCGACTCGGAGTCATCGGCCACCACGGCCCGTATCAGTGCGTCTTCCATTTCGGGTTCCTCCTCGGTCACCCAGGTGCCCGGTTCCCAGGTGAAGGCAGACCTCACGTGCAGCGCGACATTGTGGCGGTGCGCGTACTCGACTGACCGCATCGCCGGTTTCGGGCAACCCGCGGCCGACATCTCGAGCATCTCGTCGAAGGAGATGCGGTTCATCCGTCGTGCCTGGGGCACGACCCTGGGGTCGGTGGTGAAAACCCCTGACACGTCGGTGTAGAGCTCGCAGGCGTCTGCGCCGAGGGCCTTGGCCAGCGCGACGGCGGTGGTGTCGGATCCGCCGCGACCGAGGAAGGTCACATCCGATGCGACCGACACGCCCTGCGCTCCGGCCACGACTGGCACAGAACCTGCCGCCACGGCCTGTCGGATCCGATCGGCCTTGACGTCGACTATTCGTGCGTTGCGATGATTGATGTCGGTGACGAACCCGGCCTGGCTACCCGTGTAGCTCTCCGACGGGACGCCGAACTCGTGCAGCGCCATCGAGACCAGGGCGATCGACTTGCGTTCCCCGGCGGTGATCAGCATGTCCATTTCACGCCCGGGAAGCTCGGTGGACACCTCCCTCGCCAGGCGGAGGAGCTCGTCGGTCTCCTTGCCCATCGCCGAGACCACCAGCACGACGTCATCTCCGCGGTCGCGACAGCGCTCGACGTTGCGTGCGACATCGCGGATTCGTTCGGGGTCCGACACGGAGGTGCCTCCGAACTTCTGAACCAGCAAGGCCACGGCTCCAAGCTACCGGCGATCCATCCCTGCCCGGGAAATCACTCCGGCCCGGGAGTCGTGGATGGACCGACGAGAGCGCCAGGCATTTCGACGGCGGAGACGTGGGAACGAGGAGTTTCGCCGAAAACGAACGCTCCCGGCGCCGCGACCCCTTGGGGGGGGTTCTGCCGTGTCGCACCCCGCGGAACTAATGTGCGCGCCCGATGGCCAACAACGCAGACAAACGGGCGCGCCAGAACGCCAACCGCCAGTCCGGCACTTCTGTGCAGTCCAACCAACGAAGTCGCGTCATCGCGTCCATCGTGATCGCTTTCGTCGTGGTGGTGGGTCTGTTCGCCTACCTGTTCGCGCGGGGCTCCGACGACGCTGCGAACGGCACGGACTCCGGCGAGGGTGCCGAAGTCGTGGGCGAAACAACACCGTGCCCCCCGACCGAGGGTTCGGCTGAACGGGTGACCAGTTTCGGCGGACCCCCCGAGAACTGCATCGACCCGGAGAGAACGTCCTACACCGCGACATTCGTGACCACCGAGGGCAGCTTCACCGCCGAGCTGGATCCCGGGGCCGCTCCCGAGACGGTCAACAACTTCGTCGTGCTTGCCCGCTACGGCTACTACGACGGGACCCCGATACACAGAGTGGTGCCGGACTTCGTCATCCAGGGCGGAGACGGTGATGGTGAGCCACTGGGTACGAACGATCTCGGCTACACGATCGACGACGAACTGCCGACAACAAGCGACGCCTATGACGACTACTCGCTGGCAATGGCGAACGCCGGACCCAACTCGAATGGGAGCCAGTTCTTCGTCGTACTCCCGGGCGGTGGCGCCCAGCTCCAGCCTTTGTACAGCTATTTCGGGCAGGTCACCGATGGAACCACGGTGGTGGATGCAATAGCCGCACTCGGCCAGGAGGGTTTGGACGGGCCTCCCACCAGCGACGTGACCGTCGAGTCGGTGGAGATCTCCGAGACACCCCGCTGAGTGCCGGGAATCAGAACCCCTGTTCCGGATTCAACATCGTGGGCAGGCCATCGAGGCCGACCTCGCGTCCGTCGCGGAATACGTGCACCGACCCGGTGCCGGTGACACTCCAGGTGCCGTCGGGTGAGCGA
>JBPCTP010000003.1:0-3490 GCA_051011615.1 Microthrixaceae bacterium
TCCACCTGGAATGCCTCGCCCCGAGATCCCTTTTGGGCCCCCGGACCCTACGAAGAGGCCATCGTCGACACGCCCATTCTCGAGAGCAACGCCGATGATGACATCAAGGGCATCGACATCCTGCGCGCCATCCGCAGCTTCGATCCGTGCATGCCCTGCACGACTCACATGGACACCGGTCGAGGCATCATCACCCGCGAGGTCAACTCGTGCGGGTGCACTCTGGAGTGACTGCTCCCGACCGCGATGAGGCCCTCGACACCCTCTTGGGTTCGGGAGCGCAGGTTCGCCCCGGCGGGTGGGCCAGCCCGGGTTGCACCCTCATCGGTGGTGTAGGCCTGCCCTGGTTGCGAGACCTGGATTTCGGCACCAACTGGTTGGCCAGAGCAGCTGATCTCTCCTGGCCCGACGATGTAGTGCTCGAGGACCTGTCATATTCGGCGCACCGGGTGATGCACAGGCTCGAGGAACTCAGGCCGGGTCGGGTCATCCTGCTCGGCTGCATGCCGCGAGGGTCGGATCCCCCAGGCACCATCCGCCGCTACCAGGTCTCGGAGTCTGTCCGCCCCAGCCCCGAGGAGGTGCACGAACGGCTAGCTGAATCAGTCGGCGGCGTTATCGATCTCGACCACACCCTGGCTGTGTGCGGGCACTGGGGTGTCTTGCCACCTGACACGGTCATCATCGAGGTCGAACCGGCCGATCGCGAGTTCGGGTGGGGCTTCTCCCAGCCGGTCGAGGAGGCAGTCGCCTCGGTCCTGACGATGGTGCAGGAGGAGGTGTCGCGATGAGCCAGGCCGCATCCGACACCCCCGACGACCTGGAGTACGGGCAGATCCTCGATCGGGTCGCTCAACTCGTCGACCGCCTGCTCGAGCACGATGACCCTGCCGTGCGGGCTGACGCGGAAGAACTCGTTGACTGGCTCGACGTCTATCACCGCGAAGGAATCGGTCGATTCGTCGAGATGGCCCGCCAGTGGCGCGGCGAGCTGTTCCTCGAACAGGCCGCTCTGGACCCAGTCGTAGGTGAGCTATTTGCCACCTACAGCCTCGGTATCGATGTCGATGCCGCCGTGGCCGACCGTGTGATCCAGATCGCTCTCGACGAGGTTCGTCCCTACGTCCACTCTCACGGCGGCGACCTCGAGGTGCGATCGGTGGTCGATGGCGTGGTCCATCTGCGGATGCACGGCACGTGCAACGGCTGCACCGCCGCCGATGACACGGTCACCCGTCGAATCGAAGTGGCGCTCCGTGAGCACTGGATCGACTTCCGCAGGGTGGAGGTCGAGGAACCAACCGAAGCACCCCATCCGCCACCACCGGAGGGTCAGACGGTTGCCGGACTGGGTATCGGTCCGCGCAAGTCGTGATGCCAGACTCGTTGACCGACGACTCGAGCAGCAGCATCGCCGATCTCTGTTTCACGGCTCGGGCCCTCGCCCAGACGCACCCGATGACCGAACCGGCGCTTCGCTATCGCCAACGGAGGTTCGAAGTCGAGCGTGCTCGCCAGCCCGTGACTGAGATCGCCGACTGGGCGAGCACCGCCTTGTTGGTCGGGTACTGCCTCCGCCGCGCCGAGGAGCAGGCCGCACCTGGGAAGTTCGGCCCCGAACCCAACCCGGCGATGGCGGATCCTGACCGCATCGAGGAGCGGGCTAGTGCCGCCGCCGAACAACTGCGCTCCGGTGACGCCGACACTGTCACGCTGCTGCCCGCGGCGGTCACGGTCGCAGCTCTCGATCGGATAATCGCCGGCGAGCTCGACAAGCGCAGTGAGCATGTGAGGGAGCAGCTCGACGACGATGCCTGGAACGAACTGGAGGACTACGTCGCCTGGTGGGTGGTCCACGGTTACGGCGTCCGAGCTGGTGAGAGCGCCGGGCGGTGACTGCTCCTCGGGTGCTCGTAGTGGGCGTGGGGAACGTGCTCCACGGTGACGACGGTTTCGGTGTCGAGGTCGCGCGGCGGCTCACAACGCGGGAGCTGCCCGCGCGGGTCACAGTCGCTGAAACGGGCATTGGTGGGATTCACCTCGTCCACGAGCTCATGGCTGGCTATGACGCTCTCGTGGTGGTCGACGCTGTCGACCGCGGTCGTCCGCCGGGAACGGTCATGGTGATCGACGCGGAGGTGATCAACGTCGACGATCTGGACGTCGAGCAACGCCACGACCTGTTGGCCGACATGCATCTTGCGACCCCGGAACGGGCACTCATGGTCGCCAAAGCCGTGGGTGTGCTCCCCAGACGCACGATCATCATCGGCTGTCAACCCGTGGAAATCGAGACACTCGGCGTTGGCCTGAGCGATGAAGTCACAGAAGCGGTCGATGTGGCCGCCGCCGAGATCGAGCGATGTATCCAAGAACTCTCCACCCCCGATCCTGAACACCCACGAATCAGAGCCGACGGGTGAGCGTGAGCGGTGTGGCCGCAATGGAGGCCGAATTCGCAACCCTCCGAGTTGCCGACGACGCCGACGGCTGGGCGCTGGCCGCCTATCGGCTCGCAGTCGCCCGTAGCGAGCTGGCGACGCGCCCCGAGGAGCTGGAAGAGGCATTGAGCTTGCTCCAACGGGCCGGCCGGATCCTCACTCCCGATCGTGCGCCGCTGGAACACAGCCGGATCCTCACGGCTGCGGCAAGCTGCCATCGCGCCGCGGGTCAGCCAGACCAGGCCCTGGAGCTGTTCGGGCAGGCCGCCGAGCTGGCTCTACCCAGAGCACCCGCACCCGAGCGGGCAGCAGCCTTGGTCAACGTCGGCCTCATTCAAGCTGAGGCGGGGAGGCCGCTGGAGGCCATAACGGCTCTTGATACCGCGGTCGGGCTGCTGGAAACGTCCGGAGACGACGAGGGGTCTCGGTTGCTGGGGGCAGCGCTGATCAACCGTGCGCAGGCTCGCCAGGTCCTCGGCGACGACCCTGCGCTCGCAGATGCGACCAGCGACTACGAGCGCGCCCTGGAGGTTCTGGCGCCGGAGTCGCCACAGGCTGGGATGGCGGCTCACGGACTCGGCGCGGTCCTGCTCGAACGTAGCCGGCGTGACCCGGCGAATAACCCGGTGGAACCGGCGATCGCGGCGTTCGAACGCTCGCTTGGGACGTTCGGTGCGAGCTCCCATCCCCTCCAGCACGCCATCGCCAAGCACAGTCTCGCGTTGGCATACGAGCAACGCGGAGAGGCCGGTGACCTGGTCCGCGCTGTCAGCGCAGTCGAGGCCTCGCTCGCAATATTCGATCCGAGACTCCATCAGGATCAGTGGCGAACAGCGGCCGAAACGCTCGGGCGGTTGGAACGCGCACTTGATGAGGCCCATGGGCCGCGCTCACGAATGGCCCACACTGTTTCGCTGATGGCCAGCACCACGGCAGACGAGCGACGTGAGCTGCTACGAGAGCGCTTGCGAAGAGTGGCCACACAACCCCTCCCACGGCTGGAATCCGAGTTGGACTCTCTGACACACGCGATGTGTGAACGTCCGATC
>JBPCTP010000004.1:0-9819 GCA_051011615.1 Microthrixaceae bacterium
CCCTTGGCCCGCTGGGCAAAGACCCCCACGAGCGGCCACTCCTGGCGGTTTCGCGGATGTCGTGCGCTGAGGTTCACACTCGACTCGTCGACCTGATCGAAGACGAACACCACCTCGACGTGGGAGAACTCCGAGAGGCCGGCAAGGACCTCGCTGCCGAATTGATCTGCATCGAGTGTGATTGTGCTGACTACATCTCCCCAGTCGTCGTCCACTGGCGTCGTGCGCTCGCAGGTGACGGTCCCGATTGCAGTCAGTGTGTATGTCGAGGCCATGTCAGCGACTTGCATCAGCCGGCGGTGGCCCGGCTCGAAGCCGAGAGCACGCCGTCGACGAACCGGGTGAGCAGGTCCGCCAGCATGTCCCGCTCGGATTCGGAGAACTCGCCGAGGGCGGCCTTGAAAAATGCCGTGCCGGTTGCACGCAACTTGGCGCGGGCATCGAGGCCCCGTTGTGTCAACTCGTGGAGCGCGGCACGGGCGTCGGCGGGATCAGCGGTGCGTTGCACGTAGCCCTGGTCGACGAGTCGGGCCACCTGGCGAGAGGCGGTGGACACTTCCACTCCGGCTGCATCGGCGAGGTCTGACAACCGCGCCGGTTGGAGGTCCTCCACGCGGGCGAGCATCACGGCGCCGGCCCGCTCGATCTCGATACCGGCGAGCTGATGTATGCGCTGGAAGCCCCGGGGATCGTTGGCCCGGCGCAGCAGCAGCACGATTGCCGCTTCAATCTGGGCGGCGGGGTCCCCCACATCGTTCACGGCTTCATTCTAGCTACGGCACCCCAGCAACTTGCTTGTAGAACGCAACTAGTAGGTATCGTATTCATGGTGAGCGATGCCAAGGCCGCAAAGGGGGTCGCATACCGCTGGGTTGCCATGGGCGTGGTCCTGTTCGGCACGTTCATGGTCGTGCTCGACACCACCGTCGTGAACCTGGGGTTGCCGTCGATGCAGCGCGACTTCGGCACAGTCGACGGTGTCGAGTGGGTTGTCACCGCCTATCTCGCTGCAGTGGGGATCGCCCACATGTCGAGTGGTTGGGTGGCTGACCACTTCGGGCGCAAGCAGGCATTCATTGCAGCCATGTGGGTGTTCATCGTCGGATCGGTGCTCTGCGCCGCGGCACCCTCGCTCGAGGTTCTGGTGGCCGCACGGGTCGTGCAGGGCATCGGCGGCGGCGTGTTGCTACCGGTGGCGGTGTCAACGATCTACGAGCTCTTCGAGCCGGATGAACGTGGCCGCGCCATGGGGATCTACGGCATTGCGGTCATGGTCGCACCGGCGGTGGGTCCCGTCCTCGGAGGCGGACTGGTACAGGCCGGCGGCTGGCGTTGGCTTTTCATCATCAACATTCCGATTGGTCTCGTGGCGGTTCCCGTCGCCATGCGCTACCTGCGTGACTCCGGCTTCCGCAACGACAGACCCCTCGATGTCTGGGGACTTCTGCTGTCGGGAATCGGGATGGCCCTGCTGCTGGTGGGGCTCTCGCTCGGCGGAATCAACGGGTGGGACCGCCCGGTGGTGATCGTTGCGCTCGTGGCCAGCGCGGTCGTGCTGGTTGTGTTCTGCTTGCACGCGCTTCGCACACCGCACCCGCTGGTCGACATGCGCATACTCACAAGGCGCGTCTTCGCCGTGGGCATGGTCGCCCTCGGACTGCTGTCGGTGGTGCAGTACAGCCGCCTCGTATACGTACCACTCGAACTCGGATCGGCCAGAGGTGTGTCCGAACTCCAGATCGGGCTCATCATGTTGCCGTCTGCCATAGGCATTGCGGTGATGATGCCTTTGGGCGGCCGCATGGCCGACAAGGTGGGCGCCCGGCTTCCGGTGATCATCGGCGTGGTGCTGTTGCTCGCATCCTTCTGGCCGCTGGCGCACCTGAGCACAGACACCTCGCTCGTGACGATCTCCGCGATCCTCTTCCTTGGCGGACTGGGTTCGGGTCTCGCCCTCATGGCGCCCAACATTCTGGCGATGAACTCCGTGCCGATGAAGGAGGTTTCCCAGGCATCGGGGCTCTCCGCAGTAAGCCGCCAGCTCAGCGCAGCAGTGGGTACGGCGATTCTGGCCGCCGTATTCGCGACGATTCGCCCGCCGGGTTCTCCCGACTCGTCCAACGCCGCGGCGTACATCGACTCGTACAACACGGTGTTCATGATCGGCTTCGGCGTGCTGGTCGCCCTGCTGGCGGTCTCGATGTTCCTTCCCGGCAAGAGTGTTGCTCGGCGGCTCCAACAGGAACGAAGTGCGGAAGCCGCGGAACTCCACGCTGCGGTGGCCGCGACGGATTCCTGATTCAGACCCGAGAGCCGATGGCGAAGGGTTCTGCTACTCGTCAGGCAGCACGCTGAGAGGGCTGAAGCACATCTCGTCCACCGTGCCGTCGCTCCACGTGATGTACCGGGGCTCGGGCATGTCGACGAGCGAACGGTCCCACGTGCAGGTCACACGCACGATGTCGCCCGCGTCTATGTGGATGTCACCCTCGGGCTGGTAGTGAAGCTGCCAGTCGAAGTTCCACTTGGGGATGTCGATCAGGACCAATTCGTCGGGCGTGTCGGGGTTGAGGGTCATGCGGTAGGCCGCACCGAACTCATGCATGTGCGGAAGCACCGAGCTGACCGTGCCGCTGAAGGGATAGCGGTGGTCGCAGGTGCTCGAGAACCTGGTGCCGTCCAGGTCGTCGTAGTCGTCCACCGTTCCGCCGCACATGGCGACGAACACGTCGGGCAACGCCCGGGCGAAGCCGCCATATTTCTGGCCGATCTCCTCGAGCACGTTGTCGCGATCACACAGGGGCCCGGATTCCTGCGGTGTGCAGGGTCCCTCGGCAGGGTTGATGAGTGTGCGCCCCCGGATCTGTTTCAACGGGGTGCGTGCGGCTTCGAGTTCCGCGACCTCTTCGGCGGGGATCGTGTCGAGCACGATCGCTGACTGATCCGGTGGCTCGTCGTGGTCGTAGTGGTAGTGGACCTGATTGACGATGAATGAGCCGGATTCGAGGAACGTGGCGTAGCCATCCGGGTAGACGGTCGGCTGGCGTCCGGGCGTCCAGCCGCCGAGGCCGCGGGACTTGACCTCACCAAGGGAGCCGACCTGGCCGTAGCAGGTGAATCCGGAGCCTGCCTCCGCGGCGTCCAGCTCATCGATCGTTTCACGGCTCTCCGGTGAGACGACGCTGATGATCGAGTGGTGCACGATCTCGGTGGCGTCGGGTTCGAAGTGCACTCCCTTGACCCATGTGCCGTCGCCCTCGGGGTCGGGGATCTCGGAGATCACGCACCGGTAGTCGTCTGCGCGTTCGCGCGAACCGGTGTAGGGCTCTGCGGGGGCGGTCACGATGTCTCGTTCGATCGGATCGGCTGGCAGTTCTGCTGCCTCGAGGGGAGTGTCGGCCGGTACGTCCAGGCCGCCACCGGCATCGGCCCATGCGGCGAGGGAGTCAACCTCGTCGGCCTCGATGGAGAAATCGTGCTTCATCGGAACGCTCAACTCGCCGGCGGGCCACGGTGGCATGTAGCCGGCCTGGGTGACGAGCTTGATCTCATCGGCTATCTCGGCGACATCTCCTGCCGTTTCGAGTTCGATCGTATGGGTGCCCGCTCCGGTGCCGGTGTGGCACGACGCGCACCGTTGCTCGATGATCGGCTGTACGACCTCGGCGAAGTCGCCCTGCGGTATCTCAGGGCTTCCCACGATGAGAACCGCGCCGGCCGGTGGCGGTTCGTCGGGATCGGTGCGATCCGCCACGAGCGAGAACGTCAGCTCCACCTCGTCGCCGGTCTTCACGAGACCTGCCACGTTGATCGGTCCCACCCCGTAGTCCGACATGAGGACCGTGCCGGTGAGTGTCGCCGTCAGCTCGTCGTCGGTGACCGTTGCTTGTCCGCTGAACGTGGCGGGTGCGGTTTCCTCGGCCACGGTCAGCTCGCCGCTGATCGAGATGTCATCGGAGGTCTCCCCGCCGATGGAGTCCGGCAGTCCCTCGATCGAACTCACCTCGAACTCCGCCATCGGGTACTCACTCGAGTTCAGGAAGTCTGTACGGATCCGCTTGTCGCGCAGCGTCGAATCCGACTCGAACTGCTCGATGTTGACCACGATCGTGCCGACCCGGCTCGCCGAGGGATCCAGCGTGTTGATCGCGATGTCGCCTGCCACGGCGGGCGTCGAGCCCTGCGCTATCTTGGAGGAACCTGCAAGGGTCTCTTGCACCGAGTATGCGACCGACGACTTGTCGTCGCTCGCTATTCGGTAGAGGCGCTCCGTTGCCTCGTCGACCTCGAGTGCCGGCGCGGCGGCCCCAACGGTCTTCGCTGTTCCATCCTCGAGCAGCCAGTCCCACTGGTCCTTGGTGGCGAAAGCCATCGCTATGAGCAGCACAGGCACAGCAAACAGTGCGTATTTCACGTAACGCTTCATGGTCCCCGATGATCCTTCCGGACGCGGTGCTGCCTTCGGCCGCCCCTTGGCCGCAATCGCGTATGTCCCATTCTGGCCCAGAAAAGTTGTCGGAGCCACTCACCCGATACTTTGCCTTCGCTGGAGACGGAGACCACTCGGAGCCGAGGCCTGGGAGCGACTGACGGCCGCAGCTGCGCTCACAAGCCTCGGAGTCATGGATCATCGGACCAGCGTGGCCCTGTCGAGGTGAGCGGCCCGAATACCAATGGCATCCGTGCTGCAGCTCGCACGCCCCGCTGGGTTGATCCGGCGAGCAGCAAGCGGATTGCGTGAGAATGGCACATGGTCGATCCGTCGCTCGAGGACTTCGTGCGCTCTCAGGGTGCAACCGCAGCCGATATGCAGGGTCTCGACGATGGTGAGTTGATCGGACTGGCAGGCGACCTCGCTGCCAGCAGTGGACAGACCCTGAATCTGGGTCAGCTGGCCGAAGCCGGCGGCACGGATGTCGACACGGTTCGCCGTCTCTACAACGCGGTCGGTCTGGACGTGGACAGCCTTGCCGGATTCGGTAGGAGCGACGTCGCGCTTCTGCAACTCTTCACATCCGATCCATCGGGAATCGTCGAGCGCGCAGCGGACGAACTCCTTCGCGTGGCTGGCGTGTCGTTGCGTCGGCTCGCAGAGGCCACGGTCGCTGTGTATGTACAGGACATCGAGAACGAGCCCGGTCTGGATCGCGACGACCTGATCCACCTGGCGGAGATGAACACCCTCGCCTCGGGTCTGCTGGTGGACTTCGCCGAGAGCGTGGGGATGCTGTTCAGGCACCATATGTGGGTCGCGGTGCACCAACAACGAACTGGCCAACGCGAGGTGGTGGAACCGCAGCTCATGAGGGCCGGCATCGGGTTCGTGGATCTGGTCGGCTACACACCCATCTCGGGCAGGCTCGGCCCGGCGGAGCTGGCGGCCTACATCGATTCGTTCGAGCGCAAGGCCTTCGACATCGCACACAGCCACGGAGGACGTGTCGTGAAGAGCATCGGGGACGAGGTCATGTTCACGGCGCCCGAACTCGGAGCGACAGCTCTGATCGCTCTCGAACTTGTGCAGTCATTCGGTGCCGATCACGGCACTGCGCCCCGCGGTGCGATCAGTGCGGGCGATGTGATGTTCCGAATGGGTGACTTCTACGGTCCGGTCGTGAACGTCGCGGCGAGGCTCGTCGACGCAGCGGAACCCGGTCAGGTGCTCACAGACATCGAACCCGGCGAATCGGGGGTCATCGCAGGGCGCCCTGCCATGACCAGAAGCCTCAAGGGCTTCGACGAAGCCGTTGAGGTGTTCGACGTCGCATCGGTGGGCGAACTTGGCGACTAGTTCATGAGGCCGGTGCCGTCGCAGTTGAAGAACTGCTCGTCGGCGGTCGGGATGCCCCCGTCGATGTCGGGCGCCTTGATGTAGAACATGTCCCACTAGATCGAGTCGATCTCGCCCTCGACGGTGGTCTTTCCGTTCAGCGGCGACCCCTCGCCCCAGCGGATCACCTGCCCGCCGTTGGGGCGGCCATGATCTCGTTGATGCTGCCCCGGGACTCTCCGGCCCATCGGCCTGGGCCCACGTCTGCTGGGCGCCGGGGCCGAAGGACCCTTAGAGCTGGGCAGGAATGTGATCGCCGCCGGTCCGGACAAGAGCTGCAAGTACCTCGGTGAGTGCACGCATGTGTCGTTCCTTGGGTCGAGGTGGGACCCCCACGAAATGGGTATCGACCGATTCTCGCGATGTGGTCGGCCACGTTGGCCGTTCTGCACGCCCAGAGGGTGACTATCGTTCTGGCGCACACGACCACTCGGGGGACCGATGAGAGAGGTCCGCATAGAGGACCTGCGCGATCCGATCCGCAACGACGAAGACCAACGCCTCTACGACACAGCGCTGTCGATGGAGGTGGACCTGTCTCCGGCTGTGTTGGTCGACTCCGCCCGCAAGGGGACTGGCCTGTCCGACTTCGGCGACCACAGCGTGCTGGATCGGCTCGTCGCCCAGGTCGACGCCGTCGAGGCAGACGCCGGGTTGTCGGGCCTCGGCCGGTACGTAATCCGCGAGCGGCTGATCGGACTGTTGTCGGCCCGTCTGCGCTTCGAGGACCACCTACGACGTTTCCCCGAGGCACTCGAAGTCGATCTGGAACCGCCGGTCATCGTCGTGGGGCTTCCGCGATCGGGTACCACCCACCTGGTCAACCTGCTTGCCACGGACCATCGGCTCCGGGCCATGCCGTGGTGGGAAGTGAGGGAGCCGATTCCGGTGCAGGGCGACGGCCCGGGACCCGACGGCGTCGATCGGCGCTACAAGCGCTGCCTGGCCGAGCACGAGGTGGTCAACTCCGTGTCGCCACTGACGGCGCTGATGCACGACCGCCCGCCGTGGTCCATCGAGGAGGAGTGCGAGCTGATGGACCTCGACCTGTGCACCTACGTACTCGAATGGCACGCACGGGTACCGATGTGGCGGGACCATTACTTCGGGCTCGACCAGCGGGCGCACTACGAGTTCCTGCGTCAGGAACTCCAGGTGCTCAGCCACCTCCGCGGTCCGAGACGTTGGGTGCTGAAGTGTCCCCAGCACCTCGAGCAACTCGACGCGCTCATGGGCACCTTTCCCGCCGCCACGGTGGCCTTCACCCTGCGGGACCCGGTCGCAGTGCTCCAGTCCGCTGTCACGATGCTGGCCCACGGCGACCGGAATCGCCGGATCGACATCGAGGCCGATGCGCTGGCTGAGTACTGGACCGACCGGATAGAGCGCCTTCTGCGCGCAGCGGTTCGCGACGCTCCGCTGATTCCCGATGGCCAGCGGGTCGATGTCGAGTTCTCGGAGTTCATGGAGGATGACCTGGCCATGGCGCAGCGAATCCTGTCGGTCGCCGGCCTCGGCGACTCGGACAAGTCGGCACATGCGATGGGGGAGTACCTGGCCGGACACCCCCGGGCCAGGGGCGGCCGAATCGTCTATGACCTCCGTGCGGACTTCGGCATCGAACCCGACGCTCTCTATGACCGGTACTCCTTCTACTTCGACGCCTTTCCCCAGGTCCGTCGCGAGGTGACCTGAAATGGCCGGAATCCACCGCATGCGTCCCGGTGCGGACGCGATCAAGCCCGCCGGCGGGGATCCTGCGCTCGACCTCGGTGGCGACATCTGGATGTCTCCGGGCCTGTCGAACTCCTACATGGTGCGCACCGACGAGGGTCGTGTCGTGTTGAACTCAGGAATGGGGTTCGAAGGTCCGTTTCACCGACGGGCCTACGACGGCGTGGACGACAGTGAGATCCGCGCGCTCGTGTTCACCCAGGGCCACTACGACCACGTCGGTGGTGCCGATCACCTGGTCGCCGGCGAGGATGCACCTCTGGCGACCGAGCTCGTGGCGCAGGAGAACTTCGCCGTCTGGCGTGCGGACAACGAACGCCTCGAAGCGTTCCGGTCGCGCAACGCAGCCTTCGCCTGGATGGATGCCATCGTCGCTGCGATGGACTACGCCCGCGACCAGCGGGTGGGGGACATGGCCCAGGCGCGCCCGGAACCCACAACTACCTTCGCCGACCGCCTGGAGCTGGACATAGGCGGCAGGCGGATCGAACTGATCGCAACTCCCGGCGGCGAGACCTTCGATGCGCTCGTCGTATGGCTGCCCGAGGAACGCACGTTGTTCACCGGCAACCTGACAGGCCCACTGTTCGGCCATGTGCCGAACCTCGTGACCATCCGGGGTGACCGTTACCGCGACGCACTCACGTACATCGATTCACTGCAGGTGATCCTCGGCCTTCAGCCGGCGCGTCTCCTCACCGGGCATTTCGATCCCATCGAGGGTGCGGATCTGATCACAGAGGAGGTCGAGGTCATGGTCGAGGCGATGAGGTCAGTTCATGACCAAACGGTGGACGGCATGAACGCAGGCAGCGATGTCCACACACTCATGCGCGAGGTTGCGGTGCCCGAACATCTCGACGTCGGCGAGGGCTACGGGAAGACCTCATGGAACGTACGGGCGATCTGGGAGAACTACGCCGGCTGGTTCCACCACCGGTCCACCACCGAGCTCTATGGAGTCCCGCCCGCAGAGATCGCCCCCGACATCGTCGGCGCCGCCGGTGTCGATGCGCTCGTGGCTGCCGCCCGCAAGCGTCTGATCGATTCAGAGCCCGCCGCAGCGCTGCACCTGAACGACATCGTGCTGGCAGCCGAGCCCCGTCAGCCTGAGGCTCGGAATGTGGCAGCCGAGGCGACGCAAGCCCTGCTTGCAGAGAGCGCCAACTTCTGGGAGTCCGCCTGGCTGAGGCGATCGCTCGACAAGCTGACGGAAAGCTGAGCCAATGGCCAACAGCATCAAGTTCGAATTCGCGGGCTCGCGGGTGGCGGTCACCGGCGGCACCTCTGGAATCGGTCATGCCATCGCCTCCGCGTTCAGCACAGCAGGCGCGGAGGTCACCGTCACGGGCACGAAGTCCTGGGTCACCGACTACGACGCCGAACTCTCCGGTTTCGAGTTCCACCAGCTACAGGTCGACGATCCCGACTCGGTGGACGGCTTTCTTCAGACCCTGCGCGAGGGAGGGCGACGCCTGGACGTGCTGGTGAACAACGCCGGAGCCAACCTGCCGGGGGGCAAGGACGAATGGGATCCGGCGACCTTCGCCGAATCGGTGGCCATCAACCTGGTGGGGCCCATGCGTCTCACGGTCGGCTGCCGGGAGCTGCTGGCGGCCAGTGAGATGGAGGGTGGGGGTTGTGTGGTCAACCTCGCATCCATGGCTTCCTACAGGGCGATCACCATCACACCCGGATACGGGGCAGCCAAGGCAGCCATGGTGAACCTCACACTCAACCTGGCGAACATGTGGGCGGGCCATGGAATCCGGGTCAATGCAGTAGCTCCCGGTTTGATCGACACCCCGATGACGGCACCAATGGCGGCGTTTCCCGAGATGCTCGACGAGGTGATGGCCAACATCCCTATGGCGCGCATGGGGTCACCCGAGGAACTCACCGATGCGGTGATGTTCCTGTGCAGCTCCGGTGCCCGCTACATGACCGGCCACACGATGGCCATCGATGGCGGGTACCTGGCCGGATGAGACAGGTGAGGGTGCACGGCCCGGCCGACGTGAGAGTGGACGAGGTCGCGCCACCGGATCCCGGATCCCGTGATGCAGTGGTGTGAGTCGCAGCATGCGGGATCTGCGGCAGCGATCTCTCCTACATACGGATGGGCGGCATGGCAGGTCCGGGACCCGAGCCGATGTGTCTGGGCCACGAGATGTCGGGCACGGTCGACTGGGTCGGGTCCGACGTCACCCGGGTCCGGGTTGGCGACCGCGTGGTCGTGCAACCCGGCAATGAGG
>JBPCTP010000005.1:0-4861 GCA_051011615.1 Microthrixaceae bacterium
GAGCACCGGTGCAGGCAGTCGGCCGAGCAGGCCACAGGCGGCCGGCCGAGCAGGTCTCAGGCCCGGAACTAGGCCGGTGTGGGGGTGTACAACAACTTGCCCTCGGCGCTCGTGCTGGTCTGCATCCGGTCGAGGAGCCTCAGGTGTTCGAGGTGGGCGTAGGTTTCCGATTCGGCCATCGGACCCCAGTTCCGTTCCTCGAAGAGTTCGTGTGAGTAGGGCAGTACCCCGGCGGTGCCGAGGTCGGCCCCGATGGCCATGATTCGGTCCAGGCGTTCGTCGTGGTGCTCGATGATCTCCGCCACCCGTCCCGGAAGATCGGGGAACGGCAACCCGTGCGCGGGCAGCACGGTGCAGGTGCCTGCGAGGTCAGCCACCCGTTTCAGGGCAACGAAGAAGTCCGAGAGTGCATCCTCGCTGGGAGTCAGCCCCGAGATGTGTGGGGTGATCGTGGGCAGCACGTGGTCCCCGGAGAGCAGGACCTCGGCCTCGGGGTCATAGAGGCACAGGTGATCGCCGGTGTGGCCGGGTGTGTGCAGCGCCTGCCATTGCCGGCCGCCGATGGTCAGCCACTGCGAATCGGACACCCGTGTGGTCGGCGAGAGGCTGAGCAGGCCCTTCTTGGTCATGTCGTCCCATGCACGCATGAACTCGAGTTCACCGGCGCCGGGGCGGAATCCGTCCTCTCCGTACGGCGTTGGGCGGGCAGGGATGTCGGGTATCGGGCCCTCCCCGAAGAGCACGTTCGCCAGTCGCTGATTCACGGGCCCGTCGATGCCATCCACGTGCACCGCTTCGCCGACTTCGAATGTGGGTCCGTCGGTCGGCTTCGCGGGAGAGTCCGCGGTGGATTCCAGCTCCACGAGTTCGGCATCGACGGGTTGGGGGTCGAAAGGCGTGGCGAAGTCGTCGTGTGCGACGACCTCACAGTGGTGCTCCACGTGCAGGCGTCCTGCGCCCCCGAAATGGTCGGGATGTGAATGCGTCACCAGCACTGTGTGGATCCGATCATCGGGGATCCCTGCAGACGCCAGCTTTGCAACAAGGTCGGCGTTCGAGGCCGGATCGGGCAGGCCGGGATCCACGAGCGTGACCCCGCGGTCGTCCTCGAGCACGTAGCAGTTGACGTGGCCCAGGCCGGGAAGCTGTATCGGTATCTGGATGCGCAGGACACCCGGGGAGACCTCGTCGACCTCGTCAGACGCGGGCAGCCGCTCCTGGCGTTGGACCCGTCCCTCGGGCGGACCGGTGTGCTGTTCGTTCATTCCGATTCGTCTGCGGCTGCGGACCCGCCGCTCGCGGACGCAGCATCGGTGCCACCCCCATCGGCGGTTCCTGCGTCGGCTGTGGGCTGGCGGAACACCTTCGAGCGCCAGTACTGGAGTTCTGCCAGGGACTCCTTGATGTCATCCATCGCCCGGTGAGCGGATGCGCCCTTGGCCAGTCCCGGTGGATCCTCGGGATACCAGCGGCGTGCGAGTTCCTTGATCGTGGAGACGTCGATCGACCGGTAGTGGAGGAACTCCTCGATCTCGGGTAGGTGGACGCTGAGAAAGCGACGGTCCATGCCGATCGAGTTGCCGCACAGAGGCACGGCGCGGGGCCGGTCGATGTGTTCCTTGAGGAAGGCGAGCGTCTCGGCTCCCGCCTCTTCGAGTGAGATCTCCGAGGATCGGATGGCGTCGAGCAGGCCGCTCGAGGTGTGCATCTTGACGACCACCTCGTCCATGTTCGCCAGGGCCTCCTCGGGCTGGTGGATCACGAGGTCGGGGCCCTCGGCGACGATGTTCAACTCGTCGTCGGTGACGAGGGTTGCAATCTCAACGATCACGTCGCTGTTTGCGTCGAGACCGGTCATCTCGAGATCCATCCAGGCGAGCACGCTCCAAGGGTACGGCACGGCAGTCGGCGCAACGGACCGAGAGCCGATCCGGTGCAACTACAGTGCGCGCCGTGCTGAAGATCCCCGTGACGAAGTCAGAGACCGACCTGGAGCTTCCCGCCAACGCCCGACCCGGTGACGCCGGTGTGGACCTGCGTGCCGCCGAGTCACTCACCATTGCCGCAGGCGGGCACAGGGCGCTGGTGCCGACGGGGCTGCGTGTCGCCATTCCAAGGGGCTATGCGGGGTTCGTCCAGCCTCGCAGCGGTCTGGCGCTCAAGCACGGAATCACGTGTCTCAACACTCCGGGTCTGATCGACTCCGACTACCGCGGCGAGCTCGGTGTGCTGCTCATCAACACCGATCCGGAGACGGATTTCGAGATCACCAAGGGTGAGCGCATCGCGCAGCTGGTGATCCAGGCCGTCGAGCAGCCCGAGTTCGTGGAGGTCGACGAACTCGACGACACCGAACGCGGCGAGGGCGGCTTCGGCCACACCGGCACCTGAGACCCATCGCGGTTGCCGCGACAGCGGTGCCCACTTCCCCGCTTCGTTCCTCGAATCTGACCGCTGGGGTATGGATCCGAGTCAGAGAACGGTGGTTGCGGGTTGTTCTGCTCAGCGGACCGCCTCGCCCAGTGGATGCAGGATGTCGAGGTACATCGCACTCACCGAGACCGTCACCAGAATCGCCACCACCGCGACGGCGACGGGCATGAACTTGTTGGGATCGAGGCGCAGGTTCTTGCGACCGCGAAGGCGCGCCCAGGTGCCCTCGACCACGATCAACGCCGCGTGGCCGCCGTCGAGCGGCAGCAACGGAAGCATGTTGAGCAGAGCCAGCGATGCCGAGAAGATCGCTGCCAACAGCCACAGCCGCGAGGGATCGGCGTCGAGGAGTCCGTCGGCCACCTGAGCGCCGCCGATGGGGGAGATGAGCCGGTTCTCCGGCACCTCACCGGAAGCCACGGAGCGGGCGTAGTCGTCCGCACCGAAGAGGAGGTCGCCCAGCCCGCCGAGAGTTCCCGTTGCGACGACGGTGGTGCGCTCGAGGCCGACTCCTGCTGCTTCGACTGGGCCGACGCCGGGTTCGGTGAGTGCGTACCCGGCGAACAAAACGATGGCCAGAACGAAGTTGACAGCAACACCCGCGAGGATCACGACCATCCGCTTGGGACGAGTCGCTGCGCGGTAGGTGTACGGCTCGTGGGATGCCTCCACCTCTTCGCGCGGGCCCATGCCGGGGATCTTCACGTAGCCGCCTGCGGGGATCGCCTTGATGCCGTACCGCACGCCGGTGGAAGAGGTTCGGTACCAGATGGCAGGGCCGAAGCCGATGAAGAACTCGGTTGGGCGCATTCCCACCTTGCGAGCCACGACGTAGTGGCCCAGCTCGTGGAGGAACACCAACGCGGTGAGGATCCCGATGAAGGCGAGGGCACCGGGAATCCACTGCCAGATGAGCCCGATGGCGATCACCATCATTGCGGCGCGGGGCAGGTGGAAGTCTCGGTCCATCCCCACCGTGGAGCTCTTGACCTTCCAGAATTGCCACGCCCGGATCGGCGCGGGGTCGGCCTCGATGACCTCCGGATCCCGCGTGCGGTCGGCTCGCGCGTCTTCGGTCATCCGTGCATGACGCGCGTCGCCCTGTGTCGTCTCGCCTATGTTCCCAGCCATGACTGACCAAGACTTTCACAGAATCTCAATGCATGCCCACCGGGCGAGGTGGGTTATCCCCGCGGTCCTTGGGTTTCCGGCCGGATTCTCAGGCTCCGCTCCGTCCCATCGGGTGACATCTCACACATGGTGCGGGTCAGACCACCTGCAGTGTGGCTCCGTCGGCCACGAGTTGCTTCCGGGTGGGTCCGTCGGAGGTGTCCAGCCACAGGACCAGTTTCGGAGCCATGCCCGCATCCGGCTCCCATTCAAGCGCTGAGATGGCACCGTCGAGAACCCCGGTGCCGGAGTTGGCATAGCGGGTCTGGTTGCCGTCTCGGTCCAGCGGACAGAGCATTGGGTAGTGGGTGTGGCCGAACAGCAGCCATGGCCAACCGTCCTCGGGTTCATCTCGGGAGAGGGTTCTGAAGAGCCGTTCCTCATCGAGGCTGTCGAAACGGCGGTTTCCGCCGAAGCGGGGATCCAGGCCAACGAGGCGGTTGCGGCCCCGCCCCGACAGCAGACGCCCGACGGCCTGCTCATCGGGAAGCGACTCGCTGCTGCGCGGAGCGGCCAACTGGTCGAGTCCGAGGCCCAGCCATGTGATGGCGCGACCGAGCGCGGAGTAGCCGGGACCGTTCCACGAGTCGGTGAGGTGGCCATGGGTGACCACTGCCATGACGTCACTGCGGTCCGTCACCTGCATGGGGTCGCGCCGGGTGCCGGGATCCACGAGCAGGATCGAATCGAGCGGCTCGGTCTTCGGCAGGTGCCGGCGTAGTCTCTTCGCCAGAATCGGATCGGCCATGTGCTCATCGTGGTTCCCGACGGTGCGGTGGTAGCGGCCGGGTTCCGCGAACCGCTCGCGGATCACGCCGTAGATCCGCTGGTTGTTCTCCACTATTCGGTCGAGCTGGGCTGCCATGGCCTCCATCTCGAGGGTCGGGTCCACCGGCGCGGTGACCGCACCGAGCACACGCGCCAAGTCGTATGCGGTATCCCGAGCGTTGCTGGAGGTCATCCAGAAGTCCTCCACGTCGCCGTTCTCGATGAGGCCCCAGCCATCATCCGCGTAGCGCTCCAGAACGTCCGCGTAGAGATCCTTGGTTCGCTGCCGGCGGGGCCAGTCCACCCGGCCCGGAACACATCGGTGAAGGTCAGATGTGATCAGCCAACGCTGTCGGCCGTCCACCCGGCCCACCGGTCCGCAGGGAAGTGGGCTCTCATCACCCGTGATGACGGCTTCGAGATGGCTGGAGAACATGTCGATGCGCTCTGCGCAGTCGGCAGCGGTCCGACGGGCCGCTATTGCCAATGC
>JBPCTP010000006.1:0-2758 GCA_051011615.1 Microthrixaceae bacterium
GGGTGGGTATGGCGGCGCTGCTTGCGGCAGCGGCGGCATGGACCTTCGTGCACGAGGACGACCCATGGGTTCTCGGTTGGGGCCTCGCAGCCTTCTCGCTGGTGAACGTCGGCCTGATCCTCGGGGCGAGTGTGCCGGGGCCGATGTCGAGCGCGCTGTCGGTTGCTCCGCTGGTCTGGATCGGTCGCCTGAGCTACCCCATCTACCTCGTTCACTGGCCCATGGCCCTGATCATGAATCCGGATCGCATGGGCATGGTCGGCTGGCCACTGATCGCGCTGCGCAGCATCGCCTCGGTCCTCGTGGCGTGGGCGGTTTTCCGGTGGCTGGAAACACCGCTGCGGTCGGCCCGCGTCGCTGCCTGGCCCCGCGGATTGTTGCTCTGGGGAATTCCGGCGTCGTTCGCACTGCTGCTGGCCATTGCCGTATCGGGATGGGGCTGGGCGTGAGCACCGCCGAGGCACCGCCAGCGCACAGGCCTCTTCGGCCCACCCGCGAACGGTCTTTCGGACTGGACGTTGCGCGGGCGCTGGCGGCGGTCGGGGTCCTGGTGACCCACGTCGCGTTCGCCACCGGTGTGGTCAATCCACAGCGTTGGTCGTCACCGTTGCGCGACGTGTTGCCCCGCCTCGATGTGGGAGTGACGGTGTTCTTCGTGCTGTCCGGACTGCTCGTCGCACGTCCCTTCGTGCGGCGCACGCTGCACTCTGCGCCGGCGGGCGACGTGCGCCGCTACGGCCTCCGAAGGTTGTCCAGGGTGTATCCGGCCTACTGGGTGGTGCTGGCGGTGGTGATGATCACCTTCGGCGGGGGTTCGACAGCCGAGATCGTGGCCGACGTGCTGTTGGTGCACATCTACGTGCCGGCTTGGGCCATCGGGCCGATCACCCAGAGTTGGACCCTCGCGACCGAGATCGCGTTCTACGCCTTCGTGCCCGCGTGGTTCTGGGCGGCCAACAAGGTGCTTGATCGTCGCGGAACGAGCGATCCTGCGCGGCGTTTCACGGCCCTTGCATGGGGGCTGGTGTCATGGTTCGTGGTCGCGTTCATCTGGCGCGGGGGAGTCGTGGTGTTCACCGACACCTTCGACTTCACCGCCGTGGGTGCGGTTGACACCCGTGGTGCCCTGCTCACCTGGTTGCCCAATCACCTGGACGCATTCGGCGTCGGTGTCGGACTCGCGTTGTGGCTCGAGTCGGGCCGGGCGCGGCCGATGTCCCTTGCCTGGCGTCTCGGCAGCTATCTCGTTGCCGCTGCTGCGTTGTGGTTCGTTTCCGTGGGCCTCGACCTCCCGCCGGTCTTCACAGGATTCGACGGGCCCCAGACACACGCCCGCCACCTGCTGTTTCTCGTCATCGCTGCGGGCATCGTGGCTCCATCAGCGCTGGCCACGAGTGCCGGAGCCGACCTCGGCGACAAAGCCGGAGCAGCGCTGCGACAGCGGGCCGCCTGGAAGCCGCCCGCGTCGCTGGCCCGCCTGGCTACAGGCGCCGCCCTGGCCAGCTACGGGGTGTACCTCTGGCACCAGTGGGTGACCGACGAGTTGTTCTCGGTCCGTGGGCTGACCGAGTTCCAGGCACCGTTTCCGAGCGTGTTCGCCTTCGTGCTGCTCGGATCGACCGCTCTTGCGGCCATCACCTACTGGTTCGTCGAGCGCCCGGCCACGACCGCAACCCTTGGCATCGGGGGAGGCACGCCTTCGATCAAGCCGCGCCAACTCGGTCCACAGCCCCAACTCGACGGCCTGCGAGGGCTCGCCATCCTTGCGGTTCTGGGTACCCACGTGGTGTTCCTGGATTCGGGGTCTGATCAGTGGGCGTTGCGTGGCGGCTTTCTGGGCGTCGACATCTTCCTCGGGCTGTCTGCGTTCCTGATCGCCGCGGTTCTTCTGAGGGAGCTCGACGACACGGCTGCGCGAACGGGTGAACCGAGCATCGACGGCCGCGACTTCGCGCGCCGCCGCGCAAGGAGGCTGTATCCGCCCTTGGTGCTGTTCCTGGCCATCGAGGGTGTCGTGGCAGTGCTGCTGGGCACCCGGTTCGGCGAGCAGGTCCAACAGAGCATCCTTGCGCTGACCTTCACCGCCAACTGGCAGCTGAGTTGGGGGTCCCAGCCGCCCTTCGAGTTGGTGCACCTGTGGTCCCTCTCGCTCGAGGCACAGTTCTACCTGTGGATGGCCGGCGGCCTGTACCTGTGGCGCCACAGGCTCGGCCGCAGCGACCGTGTGGTGGCCTGGCTCACACTTGCGGCGGTGGCGGTCTGTCTCTGGCGGCTGTGGCTCTATCGGAACGGCGTCGAGCTGGAGGCGCTGTACGAACGCACCGATGCCCGTGCCGATTCGATGCTGCTCGGGGTGGCGGCCGCTCTCATCTGGCGCAGCCGCCTCGCCAGCGACCGGGCCATCCGAGCGGTGGGTGCGGGTGCCGCAGTGGTTCTGCTGGGCGCACTCGTGATTGCGACACCCACCTCGCCGTGGCTCTTCGAAGGAGGATTCACGGTCATCGCCGCCTGCGCAGCAGCGGTGGTGGCGGCTGCAGCGACGGCGCACGGAACTGTGGCGAAGGTCTCGGGGTGGTCGCCGCTACGGGGGGTGGGAGCCATCTCGTACTCGCTGTACCTGTGGCACCTGCCCATCTACCTGTGGACAGTACGCGCCCTTCCGGACGCTGCATTGTGGACCAAGGCCCTGATCGCGATCAGCGCGTCGGTCGGTGCGGCTGTCGTCTCGTATCGCCTGGTGGAAGTCAGGGTCCTGGCC
>JBPCTP010000007.1:0-3426 GCA_051011615.1 Microthrixaceae bacterium
TGCATGCCTGCAGGAAACGAGCTGCGTGTGCGTTGATCGAGCCGAATCGAATCAGGTCGTCGATCTTGAGCGGATCGGTGGCGAACTTACGGATGGTGAGGAACGGGCCGCCGATCGCGAGCGGCGAGATCACCGCATTCACACGGGACCCGTCCGGGAGGCGTGCGTCCACCATCGGGGTTGATTCGTCGACGCGGCGTCCGATGGCAGAGACGATCTTGTCGATGACCCGTCTCACATGGTCGCTGTCGATGAAGCGGATCGACTCGTCAACGGTCAGCTTTCCGTTGCGCTCCACGAAGGTCAGGTCCGGGCCATTGACCATGATCTCGGTCACTGCCTCGTCCCGCAACAGACGGTCGATCGGGCCGTAGCCGAGGATGTCGTCGGAGACATCCTGGATGAGCTTTGCCTTGTCGGCCGCCGACAACGGCGCTCGTTCGGCCGCTATCGCAGCATGGAGCTGGTCGTTGACCTTCCTGCGCAGATCCTCCTCGGACAGTCGCGTGTCGAACAGGATCGGTCCGAGTTCCTCGATCAGCTGTTCGTGAATCCGGTGGCGAAGCTCGGCATTCGCGGTTTCCCGACTCGCCGATTGGTCTGTTCGTGGCGAAGCAGCCTTGCGCAGTTGCTGCTCGCCGCCTCCTGCACCGCCCGCCGGTGTTCCAGCACCTGCGGCCTGGGTCGGTTGCTGTGGCTGTGCCTGGGGTTGGGTGAAACCGCTCGCTGCGCCGGCGCCGGCCACGGGCGTGGCTGGTTGCACCGGCGCATGAGTTGGCGTCTGAGCTGGAGCAGGCGCAGCCGCAGGTGCGCCGAGAAACGAATCAGCGCCGCCCGAGGCAGGACCGGCGTCAGCATCGGGTGAAGCGGACGCCTCGGTGACGACCACCTCATCAGGTGCCGGCGCGAAAGCTGCGGTGCCTGGCGGCTGAGCAGCCGGATCAGCCGGTGCTGTCGGATCGGTTTCGTTGGCCGCGGGTTGTTCTTCCCCGGGTCGGTTGTATAGCCCCACTGGTCAGGTCCTTTGCGCTCAGCGCTTCTTCTTGGTTTGCTGGCGGGGTTGGATGCGATCAGCCAGCTCTTCGATCGCTTTCGCCACACTCGACTTCGGGTTGTACTGCACGACCGGTTCGCCCTTGTTGACCGACTGCGGCACTGCGATGTCGCTGGGGATCAATGCATCGGCCTTGATCCCCAGGGTCTTCTCGACCTCTGACACCTCGAGCTTCACCTTTGAGTTGGCGCGGTTGAGTATGAGGTGGAGCTTCTCCATCGGCGTGTCGAGCAACCGCAGGGTCTGAAGGCCGATTTTGACGTTCTTGATGTTGGGGATGTCCATACCGGCGACGAGCAGGACGTCGTCCGATGCCTCGACGAGCCCGAGGACCACGTCGTTGAAGTAGGCAGGAGTGTCCACGATCACGTGTGAGCAGAACGTTCGCAGCACATCGACGATCTCCACCATGTCCCGAGCACCGACCTGGTCGGCGAAGGCAGGCTCGAGTGGTGCCGGCAGCACCCGCAGTCCGGACGGCTCGTGTGTGACCAGGAGACTGTCGAGCAACCCGGCGTCCATGCGATCCAACACCGAAACGGCATCGACGATCGTGTGGCTGGGAGTGAGCTTCAGCATCACCGCCACGTCACCGAACTGGAGGTCCGCGTCGACCAGACACACCGGCTGTTCACTGCGTTGCGCCAGCGACACGGCCAACGAGGTGGCCAGCACGGACTTGCCCGAGCCTCCCTTGGTGGAGAACACCGAGTACACCTTGCCGTTCACGGGTTCTGGGAAGTCCCCGCCGGGGCCCGGACTGGCCGGTGTTGCGGCACTCGGCCGCGGTGCCACCTCCAGGGTCACAGCCACACGCTGCACGGCGTGTGCGAGGGCCCCGGCTTCGCCGCTGAGAGCAAGTACATCGCGAACCCCGACCCGCAATGCCTGCTGGAGCAACTCGGTGCTCAGCTCGTTCACGACCAGCACGGTCGCCATGTAGGGGTACTGGTGTGTGACGCGCTCGATCATGCCCAGCGTCTCTGGAGTCGTGCAGGACGGACCCAACACGGCGACCACGGGCATGGCGCCGGTCAGTCTGGAAGTCAGCTCCTCGAGCGTGGTGAACGGAGTCACACCGTCGCCCAGCAAGGCCGTGATGCGTTCGCGGGTGGCGACGTCGAACTCCACGACCGCAACGGAGACGTTGACGACCGGCTCCGGGGCACCCACGGCACTGGGCGCCGGGGCGTCGGAATTGGTTTCGCCGGTGGTCACGATCTCACTCACTGCCCGGGAGTCTCTTCTTCGTAGATGGTCACGCCTTCGATTCCGGGGAAGCTGGGCCACACGTTCTGCAGGGGGATCGGCCGCATCTCGTAGTCGGGCCTCGTCAAGGTCACGAACAGGTCGGACTCCCGGACGCTCACCAGCAGGGCTGCCTGCTCGGGCGGCATCTGCAGGGTGAGGGCGGTTGAAGTGTTCGCCTCCTCGGGAGCACCATCGGGGTCCTCACTCGCAACGGCCGTGCCGAGGTCGGTTCCGACTGCGAACACCTTCACCGACTGGAACAGGTATCCACTAGGTGGGTCCACGACTATTCCGCCCGGTCCGATCTGCGGGCCGCCCTCGCCACCGTCTTCTGGCTGCGCCTCCTCATCGACGTCGATCTCAACAAGGAGGTTGATGATGTCGCCGGGCTTCACCAACCCTCCGCTCACCGACACCGAGTCAACGCCAACCGTCACGGCCACGTTGCCGGGGTCGAGTGAGGCCGATTTGGAGCCGGTGAGATCCGTGATGTTCGAGAACATCGTCCCGGTGACGATTTCGCCGCCGCCCAGATTGATCGCCGCCACCTGGCCCTCGACATCCGCGAGCCGACTGACCGCACCTGCGGGCACGTCCTGTCGCTCGCGCTCGGCGACAGCGAGCGATCCGGCCGCAATGGCGCCCGACGCGTCCTGTCCCTTGTTGATCGGTGCCTTGGCGACCACGACCTCGACCAGTTCGGTGTCCTCATCTACCCGGTTCTCGACACCTCTGACGTAATTCAGGGTGAGGAAGGCTGCCAGGCCGCCCACGAGGAGCGCTCCGATCAGGATCAACATTCGTCTCGATGACACTTGTCTGCTCCGTGCGTAGGGGATGGCACGGACAACCAACGCGGGGCGCGGCATCCGCTCCAGAACACAATCGACCGCAATGCCCCCGGTCTTTAAACAAACGGCGAACAGATTCGCGGATCCAGTTCCTGCCACGGGGTGCCAGGACGCGCAGGAGCCCCGTGGCAGTGCCACGGGGCTCCTCTGTCGAACAGCTGGCTCAGGTGGCCAACATCAGCCCTCCGCCGGCGTCTCCGCGGCATCGGCGGGCTCGGATTCGGCCTCAGCGGGGGTGTCGGCCTCAGCGGGGGTGTCGGCCTCAGCGGG
>JBPCTP010000008.1:0-3171 GCA_051011615.1 Microthrixaceae bacterium
GCATGCGCTTGCCCGTGCGCAGGTAGATCGGAACACCGTCCCAGCGCTTGTTGTCGATGTGCGCCTCCACGGCCACCATCGTCTCGGTGTCGGAGTCCTTCGCAACGCCGTCAGCGTCGAGGTATCCGTCGTACTGGCCACGAACAACCCGCGCCGGATCGACAGAAATCAGGGAGTCGAACACCTTCTGCTTCTCCGCATGAAGCGCATCGGCGGTGAAGGTCGCCGGCGGTTCCATGGCCACGAAGCCGAGCGCCTGGAACAGGTGTGTGACCACCATGTCCCGGAAAGCTCCGGTGGCATCGTAGAACTTGGCGCGGTTCTCGACTCCCAGGGTCTCCGGAACGTCGATCTGGATGTTGCGCACATGTTCCTTGCACCACACGGGCTCGAAGAGGCGGTTGGAAAACCGCACCGCGAGGATGTTCTGCACATCTTCCTTGCCGAGGAAGTGGTCGATGCGGAAGATCTGGTCCTCGTCAAAGGCGCTGTGAAGCAGCTTGTCGAGCTCCTGGGCCGACTGGAGGTCGGTGCCGAAGGGCTTCTCCAGTACGACCTTGGACCCCTTCTCTGCCAGCCCGGCCTCGCCGAGCGCGGTGACGATGCCCGGCATTGCAAGCGGAGGGATCGACAGGTAGTGCAGGATCTCGGTGCTTGACCCCAACTCCCCCACGGCGTCGTTCGCAGCGTTCGCCAGGACCGACATGTCATCAGCGGAGGATGGGACGTAGCTGAGGCGACCGACGAAGTCGTCCCACCCGCTGCCGTCGGGCTGGTTGCGTCCGAACTTCGAGATCGAGTCATGGGCATGGGCTTTGAAGTCGTCGTCCGAGACGGACCGGCGCGACGTGCCGACGATGCGGAAGTCCGCCGGCATGAGCCCGACCTGGGCCAGGTGGTAGAAGCCCGGCAGCAGCTTGCGCGCCGAGAGATCTCCCATCGCGCCGAAGAGCACGATCACGTGGTTGGCGGGCACCGTCGATGTGGGCTTGTCGGCCATGGTTCAGCTCCGGATCTAGGGGTGGGCAGCTTGGAGGTCGGTGTCATCCAGAAGGCTGACCGCGGCAGGATCGGCCATCACGAGCGAATCCCCGGCAGTCACGCGCCCGGCAGGGATCGAGGTGTCACCCGCGAAAAGCTTGGCCATCGGGTCGGCCTTCGACTCTCCCGTCACCAGCCACAGCAGGTGATCCGCACGGGCCAGCCCCGGGTAGGTGAGCGTCATGCGTCGACGGCCCTGGTACTCGCCGACAGTCGGGGCGACCGGTCTGTCGGTCACCGCCAGAACGCCGTCGTCGGGCACGAGCGATGCGGTGTGTCCGTCCGGACCCAGGCCCAGGTGCACCAGATCGAACCGCGCCGGTATCGACTTCGTGTACGACGCTGCGGCGGAATCGGGGTCGGGATCCTCCACCGGCATGGCGACCACCTCTGCGGGCGCGCCCCGAAGCGCATCGTGCAGGTGCGTCAGGTTGCGGTCGAGATCACCTGGCGGGGCGATGCGCTCGTCGACCTGGAAGATCGTCACCTTCTCCCAGGGCATGTCGCGCTCGGCCAACACGGCGAACATCGCCCACGGCGTGTGTCCACCCGAGACGGCGAACCGAAAGGCGCCATGGTCGGCAATCGCGGCAACGGCTGCTCCCACGACATGGTCGGCCGCGGCGGAAGCCACCGCATCGTCGTCGTCGTGGACCTCCAGTCGGTGCTCCACGCCTCAGCTCGTCTTGGGCTTCTCGGCGTGTCCGCCGAATTCACCGCGCATGGCGGACAGCACCTTGCCGGTGAACACACCCAGGTCGCGCGATTCGAAGCGCTCGTTCAGCGCAGCGGAAATGACGCTCGCCGGCACGCCCTCCTCGATGGATGCCATGACGGTCCAGCGACCCTCACCCGAGTCGGAGACCCGTCCGGCGTAGTCGGACAGATCCGGGGAGGCAGCCAACGCGGATGCGGTCAGGTCGACCAGCCAGGAGCCGATCACCGAACCGCGGCGCCACACCTCGGCGACCTCGCCCACGTCGATCTCGTACTGGTAGTACTCGGGATCGCGCAACGGGGTCGTCTCGGCGTCGACCTCTTGTTGGTGAAGCCCGGCGTCCGCATGCTTGATGATGCTCAAGCCTTCAGCGATCGCCGCCATCATTCCGTACTCGACACCGTTGTGGACCATCTTCACGAAGTGGCCGGCGCCGTTTGGTCCACAGTGCAGGTAGCCGTTCTGGGCTGTGCCGCCGGCCTTGCGCCCGGGGGTCGGATCGACATCGCCCTCACCCGGCGCGATCGTCGCCCAGATCGAATCCAGCCGCTCCACGGCGGTGTCCTCACCACCGATCATCAGGCAGTAGCCACGCTCGAGGCCCCACACACCGCCGGAGGTGCCGCAGTCCACATAGTGGATGCCCTTCGGCTTCAACTGCGCCGCCCGTGCGATGTCGTCTCGGTAGTACGAGTTGCCACCGTCGATGACGACGTCGTCCTCGTCCAGAAGCTGGGCCAGCTTGTCCACGGTGCCCTGCACGTATCCGGCCGGCACCATGATCCAACAGGCCCGGGGACGATCGAGTGCCGCCACGAAATCCTCGAGGGTCGTGGCGCCGGTTGCGCCTTCACCCTCCAACTCCTTCACGGCATCCGCGTTGACGTCGTACACGACGCAACTGTGGCCGTCGGCCATGAGCCGCCGCACGAGGTTTGCGCCCATTCGACCGAGGCCGATCATTCCGAGCTGCTGGGGGTTGTCGGTGGTCATCGTCTACTCCGGGGGTGAGGGGCTTGTTCGTTGCGAATAGAGGAACGCGCTACTTGAGGGACCGATATCGGCGGATCAGGGCGTTCGTTGAGGAGTCGTGGCCGAGTGCGGGCTCATCGGCCGATGAGAGTTCGGGTGCGATCTTTTTGGCCAGCACCTTTCCGAGCTCCACTCCCCACTGGTCGAAGGAGTCGATTCCCCACACCGTTCCCTGGGTGAACACCGAGTGCTCATAGAGCGCGACCAGGGTGCCGAGGCGGTGCGGCGTGAGAATCTCGGCGAGGATCACGTTCGTGGGGCGATTGCCCTCCATGACCCTGTGCGGCACCACGTCGTCCGCGGTGCCCTCGGCCTTGACCTCCTCGGCGGTCTTGCCGAAGGCGAGGGCCTGTGCCTGGGCGAACACGTTCGAGCTCAAC
>JBPCTP010000009.1:0-2747 GCA_051011615.1 Microthrixaceae bacterium
GTGCTGATCACAGGCGCGCCGATTCCGACGAGAACGACGCCCGCTGCGGAGATGCCTGCCAGCAGCAACGACTCCTGTGTCGGCGACACCCGCTGCTACGTGTAGGTCAGCCACAACACGACGATGCCCGCGAGCGCGGGGAGGACGCCAACCACGATCCAGTCGAAACGTGCCCCCATCACGGCCGTATTGAGGCTGAGACGCTCCTGCTTGTTGTCGGCACCTCACTGGTCAGCATCCGTTCGCCATAAAGCGCCGACCGACCCCACGCGGGCTTGCCCCGGGTTGGGTCGGCTGCGGGCGGTATCCGGTCGATTGGTCGGCCAGCGCAGGGAGCGTCAACCCGGCCAGGACGACGATGCGCTTCGCGATGCGCCGAAACCTTGCAGGACGAGTGGTCGGCGGCCGAATCAGCCCGGGTCGTGCATGATGTCGTCGGCGGGCCGTCCGCCGGGTTCGTGTATCTGCGAAATCAGCCTTGGGCCAGTGCCATTGTTCTCGAACTGGTTGCCGTCCTCGTCGTAGTAGCGAACGGTCCAATCGAAAGCCCAGCGCACGTGGGTGTCCATGCCCGGAGGAAGTGTGACGCCGCCGAACAGCACTTCAAGCGGTGGCTCATCTTGCCAGTTCTTGTGGCCGAGGCCTTCGGCTCTCGTGAAGGTGTGACTACCGACGTTGGAGAGCACGAGCTTGTGGTGAGCGGGATCGGTCTGGAGGTCGTCCCGGACCTGGAACTCGGAGGCCCGAGCTATCGCACGTTCAGTGAGGTCAGTTCTCCGCTCACGTTCGGCCCGTTGCGCCAGCAGCTTCGCCTCGAGAGCGGCGAGTCGCCGACCGGACACGACGACCGCGCCAGCGATGACACAGGCCGCAATCGTGGCCAAGGCAGGCCAGACGTCCGTGTACTGACCTGCCGCGACGGTGAGGACTGGTCCCAGCATCCGATGAGCATTGCACGCAAGTCACGGCTGCTGTCGACCGCTGACCTCGCAACCTCCCGAAATCGGAGCCGCTGATCGACGGACTGCTCTACCTCGACCCACTGGCGATGCTGTACGGGCCGTCCGGGACCGGCAAGAGCTTCATCGGAATCGACATCGCGATGCACATCGCGACCCGCACCCAGTGGTGCAACACAATCCGGTCACCGCTGGCCGGGTGCTCTACGTCATGGCGGAAGGCGCGTTCGGCGTGTCGCTTCGCACCGCCGCCTGGCAGGAACAACGCGGCCAATCGGGGCCAATCGCGTTGGAGTGGCACCCCGGCGCGTTGAGTGTCTTCGATGCTGGGTGGCGTCCGCTCTTGCCGATGTCACAGCGGAACTACGCCCGGCGCTCATCGTGAGCGACTCTCACTGCGTCCACAACAGGCGTGTTGTTCAGCCCGCTGGCGCGGGACGGCACCCACTGGATTGCTCATTCCAACCGAAGCACTTTCAGCACCACGGATCCGGGGTGTGGACCAATCGAGCGACTCCTCCCGCGGGTGCCACTCGCAGGATTGCGTACAACTGAACCGAAGACCCAGGGGCACGAAATGCCTCTGCCGCTGGGTCCCCCACTACTCCCCTTCCAGGCCATGACCCCAGCGAGTGGGGTATGGAGGGGAGAGGTGGCGCACGCCCCCACACGATCCCGCCTACAGGCCACTTCACCATTGCACCCACCTCTGACCAGTGGCTGTAGGGCCAACCGGCATCAAGCGCGATGACCCGCGGGCAGCAACAGGCACGAAGCCCGCTTGACGGGCGCTGGGTCAGGTGTCGTCCCGTCGAGCGGGTTCCCGTTCAGGACTCCCCTTGAGCCAGTAGAACGCCGCGCACGGCGTTGATGACGTCGGTAGCCGCAGCGTCAGATCTGCCGACCGCTGCCTCCAGCTCGCGGATGTAGTCGAAGATGTCTCGTCCGGTGTCATCCACTTCGAGAACGATCACACCGTCAATAGTCTCGTCACCGATGATCACGGAGTTTGTGGCCGCTGTCCCTATCCGTCGCGCATTTCGCGCGGCCCCGACGAGCTCCTCTTCTAGCCGGAGCGCGGCGCTCTCCAACTCCGGCTCGCTTACGAGGAGCGCCCGGTCGAGACTGCCCACGAGCGGATCGAGGCCATCCTCGATCGCAGCACACGTCGTCAAGAACTCCCCGGCTTGGGTGTCCCTGACGTCAAAGTAGGTCGTCATCGTCCCGTCGGCATTAGGCACCGCTTGTGGCGGAGCACCCGAGACCTCGGACGCTGTGATGCCGATGTCGGGCTCGGTCCAGACCTTGATGTCCTCGCTGCACTCAGCCAGTGCCAACATCGAAGTGCGAACGTCACCCAGGAGCGCTTCGTATCGGGGAAGCACCAGCTCGGCGACACGGATCTCCTGGTCTCGAGCAATAGCCTCCTGTTCCTTCTGCGCCTCCTGAGCGCGCGCGTCCCGGGCCAGTTCTGCGTCGTTCGCATCGCTGCGTGCATTGAACAGCACGCCTACCGTCACGCTCAACAGCGCGAGCGTCGGGGGAATGACGGCCAGCAGGAGCTTGTTGTTCGACCAGCCTGACGCCTCAACGACGCCAGCTGCAGCGACTCCGCCGCTGGCCTTGGTCAACTCCTCCGCGTCGTTGCCATCAATCTCCATCGGTGACCGAAGCTAGCGACTGCCGGTCACGTACGCCGAGGACCGGGGCCATCGCCAGGGATTGGGCGAGCTGCTCGAGTTCTTCGGGGTCGGCATCCATCGTGGCGAGCATGACTGAGGGGTGTCG
>JBPCTP010000010.1:0-2946 GCA_051011615.1 Microthrixaceae bacterium
GAGCGGCATCTGACCGAATGCGCTGACGCCTGGCTCTCGGGCTTGCGTCGAGCTGACAGCCCAGAACGAGCGGCTACACCAGTCATCCAGATCGACCGTCGCGGCCTCATCAAGATCAACCCGATCGCCGGGTGGTCCAACGAAGATGTCGCTGAGTATCGACGAACCCACGATGTCATCGTCAACCCGCTGCTCTCACAGGGGTACACGTCGGTGGGCTGCTGGCCATGCACCGAACAGCGCACCGCCGTCGAAGGCGCGCGAGCCGGCCGGTGGGCCGGTTCTAGCAAGACCGAGTGCGGGTTGCACCTGTGACGGCCGCGACGGCGCAAACCCATCAGTATCCGATCAATGTCGACCTCCGCGATCAATCGGTATTGGTCGTGGGGGGCGGCCGCGTTGCTGCTCACAAGGTCGCCGGACTGATTCGCGCCGGCGCTCGGGTCACGGTCGTGGCGCCCGATGCAGATCGGGCCATCGGGACAGATCGAGGCGTGCGTTGGCACCGCCGCGAGTATCAGCGCGGCGAGGCTGCTTCGTATCGGCTGGTCATAACCGCGACGTCCGATTCCGCAGTCAACGAACAAGTTTTTCGCGACGGCGAAGCCGCCAACGTCATGGTCAACTCGGCAGACGATCCTGAACGCTGCCGGTTCACCATGCCGTCGGTTGCGCGCCACGGGGATGTCCAGGTGACTGTCTCCACCAACGGCCGCAGCCCAGCCCTTGCCGCATGGTTACGGAGACAGGTGTCGGCGGGATTGGGGCCCGAAGTCGAGGCGCTTCTCGAATTGCTGGAGGCGGCACGGGTTGAACTCCGCGCCGGCAGTGGCAGCTCGGAACATGAGGGCTGGTCCGCTGCCCTCGATGACGGCCTGCTGGAGCTGATTCGAAGCGACCGCCACCACGACGCTCGTGTTCGTCTCCGGGCCCATCTGAACCTGCCGCCCGAGCCGGCTGGGTCGCAGATGGAGGATGCTCGATGACCGTGTACCTGGTGGGCGCTGGACCTGGCGATCCCGACCTGATCACGCGCAAGGGCTGGGATGTCTTAGGCCGGGCTGACGTGATCGTTCACGATCGACTCGTCGAGCAAAGCCTGTTGGATGTCGCCGCGCCGTGGGCCGAAGTCATCAACGTCGGTAAAGACCCCAACGCAGGCTCGGTGCCCCAGTCGAACATCAACTCTCTCCTGGTCGATCGGGGCACCAAGTATGAGACCGTTGTCCGGCTCAAGGGCGGTGACCCCTTCGTGTTCGGTCGAGGCGGCGAAGAGGCCCAAGAGCTGATCTCGGTCGGCATCGAGGTCGAGGTCGTTCCGGGCGTGTCCTCGGCAGTCGCGGCCCCTGCCGCAGCCGGGATCCCGGTGACGATGCGGGGTGTCGCGAGCGGCGTCACCATCGTCACCGCTCACCAGGACCCGGGAACCCAGCCGCTCGATTGGGATGCTCTCGCCCGAGCCGGCACCACTTTGGTGATCCTTATGGGTGCCGCCCGACGCGCTGAGGTCGCTGTTCGCCTACAAGCCGGCGGCATGGCGCCAGACACCCCAGTGGCAATCGTGTCGTCAGCCACCACGGCCCACCAGGCCGTTGGCAGGACGATCCTGGCCAACCTCGGGCATGAACACATTTCGAACCCGGCGACCATCGTCGTTGGCCCAGTAGCCGATCTCGACGTCCTGGCCTCACTGCCGGCCCTCGTTACCCAAGGAACGACATGACAATCACCGAACGCCGACCCGACCTCCCACTCGTGTTCGAGCCTCCGACATCGTCGGGCCAGATCGACCCCGAAATGCGAGCCGATATCGACAAGTTCCGCGAACAGCTGGCTCGGTTTCATGCCGGTGAGATCGAAGAAGACGTCTTCAAGGTGTTCCGGCTGGGCAACGGCATCTACGGCCAACGCCAGGGTGGCACCAACCAGATGGTCCGGGTGAAGGTCCCGTACGGTTCGATGGCGCCGGACCAACTGGAGATGATCGGTTGGCTGGTCGACACATACAGCCGCGGTTGGGGACACATCACGACTCGCCAGAACATTCAGTTCCATTTCGTCCAGCTCGACGAGATCCCGACGGTGATGGAGCACCTGGCCTCGGTCGGGTTGACGACTCGCGAGGCCTGCGGCGACACCATTCGGAACGTCGCCGGTTGCCATCTCGCCGGCGCCTGCCCGTTCGAACAGCTCGACATCAGCCCGTGGGCCGAAGCGACCTACAGGCATTTCGTGCGCAACCCGTTGGGCCAGCGCCTTCCCCGCAAGTTCAAGATCAACTTCTCGGGCTGCGCGACCGATTGTGGGCAGGCAATGTTCAACGACGTTGGTGTCGTGGCGACAACGCGAACGCTCGCCGACGGAGGCGTAGAGCCCGGGTTTCGGGTCTACATCGCCGGGGGGCTCGGCGCCAACCCTCACCCGGCACTGGCGCTCGAAGAGTTCACCGCCCGGGAGGACCTCCTGCCGACGATCGAGGCGCTGCTACGGGTCTTCGACCAAGCGGGAAACCGTGACAACAAACTCCGTGCTCGGATGAAGTGGTTGGTCGAGACGCTGGGCCTCGAGGAGATCCAGAGGAGGGCTTTTTCGATCCGGCGGCTCCTGGTCGCTTCATCCGACTGGCCCGGCGGGCTTCCTCCCGAAGTGCTGGTCAACGGCGATGAGCCAGCCGGGACCTCCGGAGACATTGCGCCTACCCAGATCGGTCAAGGTACGCCTGTCAGCCTTGGCCCAGGCTCCCCCTACGACCGGTGGTTGCAAACCAACGTCGTCCGCGGTGCTGCGAACGGCACGGTGTCGGCATACGCGAGCGCCGACCTGGGCGACATTACGGGCGATCAGTTTCGAGCTCTGGCGTCACTACAACGCGATCTGGCCGCTGATGTCCGCCTGACCAACCGTCAAAATCTCGTGTTCCGAAGTCTCGCCGACGCCGACCTACCG
>JBPCTP010000011.1:0-3469 GCA_051011615.1 Microthrixaceae bacterium
TCGCCGAGCAGGCGTTCGACATCTGCATCGCCGTAGCGCGCCACCTTCTCGTGTTCGAAGTTGTCGAACGCCGCGCGAAAGTTTTCGCGCTTCCGCAGGATCGTCAGCCACGAGAGCCCCGACTGGAATCCCTCGAGGCAGATCTTCTCGTACAGGGTGCGGTCGTCGGTGACCGGGAAACCCCACTCGGCGTCGTGGTATTGGACGTACTCGGGTGCGCTCAGCCCCCAGAAGCATCGCGGGCGGCCGTCGGGGCCGGCGGCCAGGCCACCAGGTGGGATCTCCACGTCAGCTGACCTCCTCGGGCGACGGATTGCGGCTGATGGCGTTGCGAGCCAGGTGCAGGGTCAGGCCGGCGGGTCCGACCATCCACGTCAGCAGCAATGCGAGGCGGTCGTTGCGCCCACGCGCGCGGGCCTCCGTCCAGATGTGTCGGCCCACGAACAGGTCGAACACGATGTAGTGGGTCCAGCCGGCGAGAAACGCGGTTGGTGAACCCAGTGCATCCCGCAGGGCCTCTGGATCGTCAAACGAGGGCATACCGCCCTCTCCTGTGGCCACCTCCGTGGTCAGGAACCCCACATATGCGACACCGAGCACGGCGTACAGCGGCGTGGCGAGGCGGACGAGCCGTTCGGTCAGCCGGGCGTTGGGAAACAGGATCATCGCTGCCCACACCGGCACGGTGGAGGCCGAGACCACCCGGAACGCGAGCTTCTGCTCGGCGCTCATGTGCTGCCGCTCGCCCACCTCCGGCATCGCTTCGATCTGGTCGTCAGGGAATGCAGTTGTCATCCCGGCACTCTGCCATCTCATGAGCGCGTTCGCGGGATGATTCCCGCTTGGCCGTGGTGACGTCGCTAGCGTCGCGGACATGGGATTCCTCTCACTTCTCGGCCAAACCACCACTACGAGTGACGCCGCCGGTGCAGGCCTGGCCCTCGTCTTCGTGGTCGTGTGGATCGCGTTCCTGGCGCTGTTCCTGATCGGCTACTGGAAGGTCTTCACGAAGATGGGCCTGCCGGGCTGGATGGGCATCATCCCGTTCGTGAACGTCTACATGTTGTTCAAGGCGCGAGGTGAGCACGAGCCCGTGGTCTTCCTGATCCTCTGCATGATTCCGTGCGTCAACATCATCGGACTCTGGTTCCTGGCCAACGACACCGCTGAGGTCTTCGACAAGGAGATCGGCTGGAAGATCTTCCTGTTCCTGCTCCCCGGGATCTCCCATCTGGTGCTCGGATTCGGAGACTCACAGGCGAACCCACGCAACATCGCTCCCGGAGTGGGACTCAACGAGCAGAACTACGCGGGCTGAGCTCAGACGCCGGCGCCGCCGCGACCTTCGCCCGATGCGAAGCGCGCTGCACCTTCGCGGGTCTCACCAGAGGTGATCGTCTCGAGGCCCACCTCGGTTTCGAACGCCATCGCCTTGCCGAAGTCCATGCTCCATTGCGCCACCGCTGACCTGCGGTCGTTGCGGGCACACAGCTGTGGGAACGCGGCGATTCGCCCGGCCAGATCGATTGACGCTTCCAATGCCGTGCCGGGTTCCACGAGCCTGTTGGCGAGGCCCATGATGTGTGCCTCGTCGCCGCTCACACCCCGACCGGTGAGGATGAGATCCATCGCATGTGAGTGCCCGATCAGTCGAGGCAGTCGTACCGTGCCGCCGTCGATCAGCGGCACGCCCCAGCGCCGGCAGTAGACACCGAACGTGGCGTCCTGGGCTGCGACCCGCAGGTCGCACCACAGCGCCAACTCGAGCCCGCCGGCCACGGCATGGCCCTCGACCGCGGCAATGACGGGTTTGGACAGCTCCATGCGCGTCGGGCCCATGGGGCCGTCCTGGGTCATGTCGCTCTCGACGCGGTTGCCCCGACCCTCCGAGATCCCCTTGAGGTCGGCGCCGGCACAGAACGTGCCGCCGGCACCGGTTAGCACGGCCACGGCGAGTGAGTCATCGGAATCGAAGTCCCGGAATGCCTCTGCGAGCGCGACTGCTGTCGGACCGTCGACGGCATTTCTCACCTCGGGCCGGTCGATCGTGAGGACGCACACCTCGTCGTGGTGATCCGACTGCACATTTCGCTTCGCTGACATGTCAGTCGTTCTCCACCCTGCGCGAGTCCTCCACCAGATTGATGTCGTAGATCACCTGGTCGAGCAGGTCGCCCGACTCGATGCCCGCCCACCGCTGGGGGTTGTCGTCGGTGATCGTGGATGCCATCGGCGAAAGGATCGTCCACGGGGTCGGGTGGCAGAACTGCACGACCGAGTAACGCTCACCGGCCTGCTCGGGGTCTGCCACGACCCGGTGCCAGCCGACGGGGATCACCCCGTTTGTGAGCCGCTCCAACATGATGCCCGTGTTGATGATCACGTTGCCCTCCGGCGGTGCGGCGTCCACCCATTCCTGCTCGGTTCGGTCTCCGGACACCAGTACCTGTAGGCCGCGAGCAGTGGCCCTGGGCAAAGCGGTCGTCAGGTTGATGTCGCCGTGCTCGGCTGCCCACACATGCGCTCTGGTCGTGCCGCCTGCATCCGGTGCCTGCTCCATCGGCGGATACCGGATGGCACGCGTGAGGGTGGTGCCGTCCGCCAGCATGTCCTCGAAGAAGCCCTCTGCGGCACCGAGGCCGAGGGCGATGATGCGCAGGAAGCGGCGCTGGATGTCGAGGGTCCGGTGGTGGAACTCGATCAGCACCTCGGTGATCCCCGGCACGAGGTCTTCGGGGATCACCTGGTCGCCGTAGCGGTGTGGGTACCTGGCCCGAAGCGGGTGGCCCTCCGGCAGCGAGTTTCCCCAATTGAGCATTTCCTTCCAGTCCGGGGCATCGGAAACGGCGGCGGTCTCGACGAGCAAACCGGTGTAGCCGGTCTGGCCATGGCTGCCCGGAGCGACGAAGCGGTCCTTGTGTTCGCGCTCCGCGCCGAAGAACTCGGCCAACATGCCGTAGGTGCTGTCGAGCAGGTCCTCGGAGATGTCGTGGCTCGTGTAAACGAAGCCGGTTCGCAGGCTCGTCATCACGCCCTCGACCACGGCACGTCGTGCCCGTTCGTCACCGGACTCGAACGCGAGAAGGTCTACATCGAGGATCTCATCCATTGTCGGAACGTTAACCCGTGGCAGTTGCTCCGATGCCGAAGAAGTCGAGCACCTCACGCGTGTGTGACCAGTCGCCTCCCCACAGCCACGTATGGGGTATGCCCTCCACGGTGGTGAGCCGAAGCGGCGAGATGCAGTTTGCGAATTCCTCGCGGTGCCAGGCAGTGGTCGGCTCGGTGGGTCGGCTCCACAGCGCGAAGTCCGTGACCTCCGCTGCGGGATCGCATGCGTATACCCCGACCAGCTCGTCGCTCATCTCGGCCCACGAACGCGACGACCGGCCACTTGCGATGGCCCCCATGGCGGTCGTGCCCCCATTGAACGGGAACACCTCGTCCGCGTCGCCCATGGACATCATCA
>JBPCTP010000012.1:0-3613 GCA_051011615.1 Microthrixaceae bacterium
ACCCCTACCTGAGCGCAGCCGCCTGTCTGGCGGCGGGGCTTCGCGGGATCTCCGAGGGCCTGGAGCTCGACACCGAGGCAATCGTCGGATCCGGCTACCAGTCCGACGCGCCCCGCTACGCCAACACGCTCGAAGAAGCGACGCACCGCTTCGCCGGCTCCGAGGTGGCCCGTTCGATGCTCGGCGACGAGTTCGTGGACCACTATGCGACCAGCCGCCGGTGGGAATGGAACCAGTCGCTGGCGGCTGTGACCGACTGGGAACTTCAGCGCTACTTTGAAATCGTGTGAAGCTCCTGTGATGGAGATTTCGGCGATTCGATGCGGCGTGGCTCGATGAGTGTCACCACCTTTGACTTCCCCACTTCGATCCGTTTCGGCGTGGGTGCCAGCGACGAACTGGCTACTCACCTCGTCGAGCAAGGCTTGACCCGGCCGCTGTTGGTGACCGACAGCGGTGTTGCCCAGCTCGACTTCCACCAGACGCTGATGGACTCGATGTCGGCCGCCGGGATTTCACCGGCGTCGTTCTCGCAGGTGTGGGGCAATCCGGTCGAGTCCCAGGTCACCGCAGGCGTGCTCGCCTACCGCGACCACGAGGCGGATGCCGTCATTGGCCTTGGTGGTGGAGCTGCGATCGACGTGGCCAAGGCCGTTGCCCTGATGGCAACCCATCCCGGCGAGCTGTTCGACTACGAGGACGAGATGCCCGGCGCCCGGCCGATCGCGGGATCCCGCATCCCGTGGTTCGTGGCGGTGCCCACCACTGCCGGCACGGGCAGCGAGGTGGGTCGCAGTGCTGTCATTGCTGATGACGACACCCACATCAAGAAGATCATCTACTCGCCGGACCTGCTGGCGCGGGTGGTGTTCGCCGATCCGGCCCTGACCGTTGGCCTGCCCCCGCACATCACCGCAGCCACCGGCCTGGATGCTCTGACGCACAACATCGAGGCCTACCTCGCCAAGGGCTTCAATCCCCTCTGCGATGGCATCGCCGTGGAGGGCGTGCGACTCTGCGCGGCGAACCTCCCCACGGCGGTTGCGCACGGAACCGAAAGCGAAGCCCGCTCCGCCATGCGCGTGGCATCGATGATGGGTGCCGTTGCGTTCCAGAAAGGCCTCGGGCTGGTGCACTCCTGCGCGCATGCGCTCGGCACTGCGGCCAACGTGCACCATGGACTGGCAAACGGACTGATGATTGACCACGCCCTTGCCTTCAACGCCGGCTGCTCGGCCGACCGCCTGGCTCACCTCGCGCTGGTGGTCGGACTGGAGCCGAGTGCCGATGCGTTCCTCGGCTGGCTCGCCGACCTCAAGGCGGAGGTCGGGGTGGCTGCCACGCTCGCCGAGCACGGAGTCGATGCCAACATCGCGGCCGAGCTGACGCGACTGGCCACCGCCGACCCATGCCATCTGAACAATCCACGAGTGGTCACCGAAGCAGACTTCGCGGAGATCTTCGAAAGGGCCTTTGGATGAGCGTTGGCGCTGCGGGATCAACCCCCGACGCAGGACTGCCGCGGATCGGGTGGAGTTCCTGTTTCGACCATGCCGATCCGAAACGGCCTCTCTTCACCGGAAAGACACTTCTCTATGTGGAGCAGTCGATGATCCACTGGGTCGCCTCCGGTGGTGCCGTCGTCTACCCGGTGCCGACCGCACCACCGGGTGGACCCGAGATCGACGACTGGGTCGAAGACCTCGACGGCCTGGTGCTGCACGGCGGGGCCGACGTCGCCCCCGAGTCCTACGGCGAGACCGCCCTGCGCGAGCAGTGGCGTGGTGATTCGGTGCGTGATGCCTATGAGATCGACCTGTTCAGGCGTTTCACCGACGCCGGCAAGCCCGTGCTCGGGATCTGTAGGGGCATGCAGGTGATCAACGTCGCCATGGGGGGCACCCTGCACCAGGACCTGGTGACCCAGGAAGTGACAACCCGGGTCCACCGTGATGCCGAGACCTATGACCGCAACGTCCATGAGATCGAGATCCTCGACGGGACCGGGCTGGCCACACTGGTTGACGGACCGGGCCGCAGCACTGTCAACAGCATCCACCACCAGGGCGTGTGCGAGGTCGCCGATGGTCTCGCTGTGGAGGCTCGATCTGCCGATGACGGCGTCGTCGAGGCGCTGCGTGCACGTGCCGACCGGACACCAAACGGCGGCTACGTGTTCGGGGTGCAGTGGCATCCAGAGTTCTTCGGCACACTTCGCGGAGAGCCCCTCAGCGGAGCACCCGTGTTCGACAACGCTGTCGTGCTCGCCGAGTTCCTCGCCGCGTGCGGAAGCTCAACAGGGAGTGCCGGCCAATGCTGATCCGCAACCCCGCCAACGACGAAGCCGTCACAGAGGTCGAGGAGACCCAGCCGGCCAGCGTCGATGAACTGATGGCGGCAGCGCGCGATGCTCAGCGCTCCTGGGCGGCATCGCCTCTGAGCGAACGCCTCTCCGCCCTGTCTCGTTTCAGGAACCTGCTGGCCGAGCGCAGCGAAGACCTGGCTCACACGCTCACATCGGAGACCGGCAAACCCATCTCCCAGTCACGCAACGAGCTGGCCGGCACTCTCCCGCGAATCGACTTCTTCCTCGAAAACACCGCAGAAGTGATGGCCGGCGAGCTGGTCACCGACGCGGCAACCGGCACCGAGGAAAGGATCACACTCGAGCCGCTTGGGGTCGTGGCCAACATCTCCGCCTGGAACTACCCGTGGTTCGTCGGCACCAACGTGATCGTGCCGGCCCTGCTCACCGGCAACACCGTGATCTACAAGCCATCGGAGCTGGCGACGCTCACCGGGTTGGCGATCCAGGAACTGATGAACGACTCCGACGTGCCATCCGGCGTGTTCACCACGGTTGTTGGGGCGGGCGAGTTGGGTTCGCGACTGGTCGATGTCGGCCCCGACGGCCTGTTCTTCACGGGCTCCTACGGCACCGGGCGCCGCATCGCCGAGGCGTACGCCGGCCACCTGGGAGTGCTCCAGTTGGAGCTTGGCGGGAAGGACCCCGCCTATGTCGCCGAGGACGCCGACCCGCAAGCCGCGGCAACAGCACTTGCGGATGGAGCGTTCTACAACAACGGCCAGAGCTGTTGCTCGGTAGAGCGGATCTACGTGCATGCCTCGCTCCACGATGAATTCGTGCAGGCGTTCGTGGCCGAAGTGGAAGCCATGAAGATGGGGGATCCGTTCTCAGAGAGGACCTACCTCGGGCCGCTCACACGACCCGCCCAAGCTGGGGTGCTGACCGCTCAGGTGGCACAGGCAACAGAAATGGGCGCGGACGTGCTCTGCGGCGGCAGACAACTTCCCGGTCCGGGCACGTGGTTCGAGCCGACCGTGATCGTCGGTGTGAACCACCGGATGGACCTGATGACCGAGGAGTCCTTCGGCCCGGCCATCGGGATCCAGGTCGTGGCCGACGACACCGCGGCAGCGGCGCTGATGGCCGACACGAGTTACGGACTCACTGCAGGAGTTTTCACGCCTTCACGCGAACGGGCCGAATCGATACTCGACGGTCTGGAGGTGGGCTCGGCCTACTGGAACTGCTGTGACCGGGTCAGCCCGACTCTGCCGTGGTCCGGCAGACACCATTCCGGTGTGGGCT
>JBPCTP010000013.1:0-3400 GCA_051011615.1 Microthrixaceae bacterium
GTCAACAGCTTCACGTCCACGTCCCCGGACGTTGCCGACACGACCCGCGAGCTGCGTCGGCTCGGTTTCGATGTGACCGACGCCAGTGAAGCCACGGTCTCCATCGCCGGCTCGAAGGAGCTGTTTCAGAACGTGTTCGGCGTGCGTCTCAAGAAGGAGACGAGTGAAGTCGTCAGCGGCAAGAAGGTGGACTTCTTCGGCGTGTCGGGCGAGCCCGACGCCGCGTTGCTCCAGGCGCCCGGCGAGCTGAGCGACCTGATCGAGGGCGTCGCCCTCTCGATGCCACCGAAGTTTTTCGAATCACCGCTGGCGCCGATCTTCGACCACGACCCTGGTGCCTACCGCCCAATTCGGGTTCCCGACGAGTTGGCGGTGCTGCTCAGGGCTGCACGTGTCCATCGCGCCGGAGCAACCGGTGCCGGGATCAAGGTGGCGATGCCGGACACCGGCTTCTACGCCCACTCCTGGTTCAAGGAACACGGGTTCCGCTATCAGACGGCGATCTTGGCGCAAGGTGCAGCCGACCCGTCCGATGACGCCTACGGCCACGGTACGGGCGAATCGGCGAACATCTTCAGCGCCGCACCCGACATCAAGCTCATTCCGATCAAGATGGGCGATGCGGTCGACGCCATCAAGAAGGCCCGCAACTCGGGAGCCAACGTGATCACCAACAGCTGGGGCTATCCCGGCTGGGACGGTGGCGGAATGACCTGGGCGGGGCTCCACCCGTACCTCAAGACCCTCGCCACCGAGATTCAACTGGCGATCAACTCGGGGATTGTCGTGTGCTTCGCAGCAGGGAACGGACCTGGGACGAGCTTCCCGCAGGGGATGCCTTCGCTCATTTCGGTCGGCGGCGTCCACGTCAACTTCCCGGGAATCGACTTCGAGGCTTCGAGCTACGCGAGCAGCTTCACCAGCTCGATCTGGGGTGGGCGCAACGTCCCGGACGTGTGCGGGTTCGTCGGCAAGCAGGTCAAGCACAACAACAAGGCATACGCGCCGTCGTTGCTGCTCCCCGTTCAGTCGGATTCCACGCTCGACAAGATCTGGCCGAGCACCGGGTCCACCACCGACAGCTGGGGACTCTTCAGCGGAACGTCGGCAGCCTGCCCCCAGATCGCCGGGGTGGTCGCACTGATGCTCGAGAAGAACCCGGGCCTGACCCCGGCGAAGGTCAAGGCCAACCTGAAGCAGGCAGCCCGCGACATCAAGACCGGCCAGTCAGCGAGCGGCGATGCGGCGACCAACGGAGTGGACGAGGCAACGGGTGCGGGACTCGTCGACGCCAAGTGGTCGTGGCTCGTGTCCATGGCCGGCGTCGCGACGCAGTTCTTCGAGGCGACGCCGGAGCAACAGGCCGAGCTCGTAGCCAGCGGTCGACTGCCGCATCTTCCGGCCGAGTTCGCCACCGATCTCATCGACACCCTGCGTTCGGTCTGATCGTTGTCTTCGACGTAGCTGCTCCGCGCCGCAGAGCGGCTACGTCGTCGACCCGGCTCAAGGACGATGACACCACCGCCGATACAGTCTCGAGCCCCACGCCGCACGCGGCGCCGCACGAGAGAGACCCGGCCATGGACTTTGACCACACGACCGTTGCCCCGAGCTGGGAGCATCAGGCCGCCGTACTCCGCGAGCGTGTGATGCGGGTCTTCCCAGCGTCTCAGAATGCGGACGCTGCCACCGAGCGGCTCCGACGCGAGTTCATGGACATGTTGCACTACCGATCGCTCGAATCGGAGATGCAGGTCCGCGACGACGTGCCGCGGCTACTCGCCGAGATCCTGAGGGCCGCCGACGAGGCAGCCTGAGAGGCACCGGAACAACTCTCCACCCGGACCGTCATCCGAAGGCACAGACCGCCCGCGCACCGCGCTGGGGGTGTCGCACGCTGCGGGTGGCGCCAGCACTCGATCGCCCCTGCAAGAGGGTCGTTGCCTCCTGGTCGATCGTGCCCGGGGCGGGATTTGAACCCGCACTCCCCTGACGGGGAAGGGGGGTTTATGCCGTGGAAATTCCGTCCGCTGAGTCCAGCTCCGTCCGAGTGGTCAGGTTCCGTACGGGTTGTGCGTCCGTTTCGTCGTCCGCTGTCCGATTCGTGACGTCCAGTCCGCAGCCGTCCGGCGAGTCCTGTGATCTTTTCGTGATCTTCGAACTGTTGGTCAACCGCGCCGCACACGCGCGGTGGCGTGAGTCTCTCCGGGTTGGCGTGACTCGTTTGACCGGGTGTGGGTCCTCGGACTCATCTGAGGGACGCGGCCGAGGTTGCGGAAGAGACGTTGGTGCTTGAGCCAATCGACCGATTCGACTGCGGTGTGTTCGCCCGAAGCAGCGTTCCCGTCGCCAGCGAGCTGTCGTCAGCGCGATCGTCCGCCGAGTTCGGCCACGTACGTCCCCTTGTCAGGTCGGGGGCGCTGGTTCGTCATGTCCGGCACGACCGCTCGATTCTGACCGCTTCGGGCACGTCCCGTGCAGGAATCGTGCAGGGATTCTCGATGCTCGGCGGCTCGCGGCGAAGTCTTCGTCAGCAACCACACCTGCGCCGGGACTCGCCAGTGCGCCTGGACTTGCCGGCACCTCAGTTTTGAGTACGGTCCGAGGCATGCGCAGCGAGCTTCTCTACACGACCGTGCAGGGTTACATCGAGGGGACGTACGCCGAAGTCGACCTCTACGATGGCGCCTTTGTCCAAGTGCTCGGGAGGGGTGAGGGCACGGTTGACTGGGGTGACACCGCTGGCACGGTCGAGTGGACGAATTTTCCGCATCGACGTCCCGACGGCGTGTTCATGCCCGACATGACCGGCATCATTCGCCTCGATGGGCACCAAGGCCACGTCATGTACCGTCTGCAGGGCATCAGCCTGCTGCCGGACGAGCAAGGTCAGCGGACATTCGCCGGGCCCGTTCGTTGGTACACCGACGATCCCGACCTGCTCTGGCTCAACGACCGCTGGGGCTACGAGGAGGGCGGGCTCGACCTCGAGACGCTCAGGTTCCACACCCGCGCCTCTGTGATCCACCCTGAGTCGCCGCTGTAGGCGTCCTCCGAACAGCCACGTCGACGACGAGGTATACGGTGTTCGCCGGAGGGGTCCATGGCTGTACCGAGCGGAGTCGTCACGTTCTTGTTCACCGACGTCGTCGGGAGCTCCAGCCGGTGGGACTCGGCAGCGCCCGAGATGGGGGCCGCCATTCGGAGACACGACGAGTTGATCGGCGCCGCCGTCTCGGAGAACTCGGGCCACCTCGTGAAGAGCATGGGTGACGGAATGATGGCGGCATTTGCCGACCCGGCCGATGCTGTTTCGGGCGCGCTGGCCGCTCAATCGGCGATTGCCACCGAGGAGTGGCCGGCAGAACTCGAGGGCATCCGGGTCCGCATGGGCGTACAC
>JBPCTP010000014.1:0-12295 GCA_051011615.1 Microthrixaceae bacterium
TCGGTCGTCTACTCCGGCGACGAGCTGCTTGAGATCCATTCCGACAGAGAAGTTGTCCGCTCCCTCCGCCGTGAACACCAGCACCCGGATGTCGCGGTCTCCTTCGACCTCATCGAGGGTTGCCTCGACGGCGTCCATGTACTCCAGGGTCATCCGGTTGATGGGCGGATCGTCGTTGATGATCGTGAGGACTCCACCGTCTCGCTCTGTTCGCATCCCCAGAAACTGTCACATGAGGGGTCGGTGACGCTGCCTGGCACCCCCTGGGCGGACGCCGCGGCGCAGAGTCATGCGGAGCGGGCGGTCAGCGGCCCGGCGAGGTGCTTGATGTCTGCCAAGGAGCGCAGCACGTCGTTGAGGTGTGTGCACGTGGTGACGCCACGCAGCTCCAGACGCACGTGGTCCCGAAGTTCGGCCAGGGGCACACCGATCACCCGCTTCGCGCTTGCGACCGCTGCGGGGCACTCGACCCATGGCAGTACATGCGCGCTCGCCTCGATGTCATTGATCGTCCCAGAGCCGACGTCCAGCGTCCCGGTGACGGTGTACTCGTGCACAACGCGCTCGACGCCATCGCCATCGCAGTGGCTGTCGCGAAAGTGAACGTCGAGGAGCGCCAGACCCGACTCATCGACCGGCCCGACATCCAATCGGCGCCGGCGGCGGACCGAGTGCGCATCGAGTGCTGCCATGTCGTGCCAACCGACCGGGTCGTCGGCCTCCAGCTCTGGTGCGAGCGGGCCTACCGAGACCGGTAGGTCGCCCGTCTCGGCGAGCTCGCGCAACATGGTGGCCTCGACCGCCCAACCGGCACATATGTCGCCCTGGTAGGTGGAGAGGTTGTCTGGGTTGGCATAGATGCCGTCATGCATCGGTCCGCCGCCGCCGAGGGTCTCCTCGTACTGCTGGGCGAGGCCCGAGACGATCCTCGAGCCCACGAGGTCATCGAGGAGCAGATGCCAGAGTCCGGCGGGATCCGCCGCCGGAACACCTTGTGCCGCCATGGCCTTCCGGAACCCGTTCGCCACCGAGAGCCCGCTGAGTGCCTCGAGGCGAAGTCCCGGTCGATTCGGGGTCGCAGGCTCGATGTCGCCCAGCCGTCCGAACAGGTCCTGGGTGACTCTGAAGGCCGCTGAATCGCCCTGGGTGGCGTCAGTGCCGGTACCTGCGGCGAGATCCCGACCCCTTGCGTCGAACAGGAGCGGTCCCGGGATTCCCTCGGGCCGGCTCACGTCGATGCTGGTGGTTCTGCGCACCGATCCGCCACGCCGCTCAGGCGTGGCGACAACTGGGTCAGCTGGTCCGGCCAGCTCGGGAGCGAAACGCATCACGCCATTGTGGTGGGCCCGGGTCCGAGCAACCCACCCGGCGGACCGATGCGCTCAAGAGATGGTTATGACAGTCTTGCCCTGCGCAGCGCCTGTCTCCATTTCGCGCATCGCCTCGGCCACTTCGACCAACGGCCGTATCTGGCCGATCGCCGGAACGACCTCACCGGACTCCATCAGCTTTGCCAGCCGGTCCATGAAGCGGTGGTGCTCTGTGCTCAGGAAGAACGGCATCGATACGGAGCTGAACGGTGAGAGAATCCCGGCGCGGATCGAGCGTCCGAAGCCGCCGGTCAGCTTGTTCCCACCCTCACCACCGACGATCACGAGCGTGCCCTTCGGCGCCAGGACGCTGCGAAGCCGCCGCAGGGTGTTGCGACCGCCGGTGTCGATGATCACGTCGTACTCGCCGCCCAGCGAAGCGAAGTCCTGGGTGCGGTAGTCGATCACCTCATCAGCTCCGAGTTCCCGCACGAGGTCGTGCTTGGACGCGCTGGCGACCCCGGTGACGCGGGCCCCGAGAGCCTTGGCGACCTGGACCGCGAACGACCCCACCCCACCTGATGCACCAAGCACGAGGACCCTCTGTCCGTCGGTGACCTTTGCGACATCCGCGACCGCCTCGAGCGCCGCTATGCCAGAAACAGCGCTGACGGCTGCTTGCTCGAAGGTGATCTCCGCAGGCTTGTGCGAGAGCTTCTCCTCGCTCGCCACGGTGTACTCGGCCAGGGATCCACCTCCGATTCCAAACACCTCGTCACCTACCTCGAAGCGGGTCACGGCGGCGCCGACGGCCTCGACAGTGCCCGCAAGGTCCAGGCCTGGCACGGGGTTCTTCGGGCCGGTGAACCCGAATCCGAGCCTGACCACGTAGGGCAGCCCCGCCATCAGGTGCCAGGTTCCACGGTCGATCCCGGCGGCATGCAGGCGTACGAGGACCTCGCCCTCACCGGGCGAAGGGAGCTCCATCGAGCCCAGCTCGAGCACCTCTGGGCCGCCGTAGCGGTACTGAACGATCGCCTGCATCCGCTCGTGCTCGGGCACCGGGTGTGCACCTCCGTTCACAGTGCTCTTCATATCGTTCTCGTGTGTTCGTGTCGACTGCATGAGCCACTCCTTGATGTCGGGATCCGTTTCGGCCTGGGTCTGCGCCCGGTGGGCTTGGTTCCGGGTCGCCGCAGCGACCGTGTCGTACTTAGTAAGATGAGTGGACCGACAGTACCCGTACTTAGTACGATCGTCAAGGCCGACGTGCAGAGGTGGAGATGAGCAACAAGTCCACGGAGTCCCGGAAACGATCCCCGCTCAACCGGCGGCGCGTGCTCGATGGGGCCATGACGCTGGCGGACCGCATCGGCGTCCAGGCCCTGACGATCCGGAAACTGGCGGACGAGCTGGATGTGAAACCGATGACGATCTACCACCACGTCAACGGCAAGGAGGCGATCATCGACGGCATCGTCGATGACGTGTTCGCCGAGATCGAGCTACCTCCGGCCGACATGGCATGGACCGATTCGATGCGAGTGCGCTGTCTGTCGGCGCGTGCCGTGCTGGCAGAACACCCTTGGGCCGCTCCCCTGATGGAGTCCCGGACCTCTCCGGGCGAGGCGACACTGCGGCACCACGACGCCGTGTTGGGCTGTCTCCGCCGTGGAGGACTGTCGCTCGAGTCCACCGCCCATGCCTATGCACTGCTCGACAGCTTCGTGTATGGATTCGCCCTCCAGGAGGCCAACCTGCCCTTCGGTGGCGAGGAGGAGATCGGTGACCTGGCCGAGGAGATCGTGGATCCGCTTGCCGAGGGCGAATACCCGAACCTCGTCGAGTTCACCAATGACTACGTGCTTCGACCGGGCTACAGCTTCGGTGATTCGTTCGAGGTTGGCCTCGACGTCCTCCTGAACGGGCTCGACCCATCCATCGGGAAATGATCGCCTGATTGCTGGCAGCGCAGGGCTCAGCTGAGACCCGTGACCGGGCCGAACACCGTCTGATTTCCCGGGCCGCCGTCGCCGAGGTTGTTGTCACGGTTGTACCCCCAACAACGGATCGCGCCTGAATCGAGAGCGCACGCCAAGTCTTCGGAACTCTCGACGCGGTCCACCATGCCCAGTCCTGTCGGCTCAACGGAGCCCGAAACCCCGTTGATCGAGCCGTCACCCATGAGTCCGTAGAACCAACGGCGACCCTGGCATCGAACCGTCGAGTCGTCGCGGGTCAAACAAAGGTGTTGGTTGTCGATGGTTGCCGAATCGACGCCTGTGGCGCCCGGAACTGCTGCCGCGACTGTCGGATCCGCACTCCAACCGGGATCGAGGTCGTCCGCGTTGCCAAAGCACCACACGGTGCCGTCGGTTCGCACGGCGCATGTCTGACCGAAACCAGCGGTGACCGACTCGACGCCGGCAAGGGCCGTCACGGTGACGGGAACCGAGCTGTGATTGGTTGTGCCGTTGCCGAGTTCCCCTGAACTGTTGCGACCCCAGCAGACAACGCTGCCGCCGCTGCGGACTGCACAGGCGTGGTTGAAGCCCACCTCCAGCTCTGTGGCGTCGGTGAGCCCGCTCACGGACACCGCCACTGCTGAGTCGATCGTCGTGCCATTGCCGAGCATCCCGAAGGAGTTGTTCCCCCAACAGTCGACTGCTCCACTTGAGCGACGGGCGCACGCGAAACCCTGGCCGCCGTCCACCTCGACGGCGTCGGCGGTTCCGGCGATCGCCACAGGCACATTCGACTGCCCGCTGAGCGAACCCCAGCACCACACCTGTCCGCCGATTCGCACGGCACAGGAGTTGAACTCGCCGGCACCGACCGCTGCGGCATCGGCAATGCCGGTCGAGGTGGGAACCGATGAATAGGAGTTGCTTCCATCGCCACGTTGGCCGAGAACACCGTTGCCCCAGCAGCTCACCTCACCGCTGGACCGGAGAGCGCACCCGTGGTGGCTGCCAACTGCGAAGTCGACCGCGTCCGAGATGCCGGTCACCGGTGGGCGCGGCGTTGCGACGAAGGTTCCCGTGCCGTTGCCGAGACGACCACCGGAGTTGGTGCCCTTGCAGTCGACGGTGTCGTCGCTGTGCAGGATGCACTCACCATCAGCGCTCACGTCGGTCACGTCGGCGGCACCCGCAACCTGGGCCCAGGCTCCACCCGGGTTCACACACACCAGGGCTCGTGCTGCCGTGATCGCACACTTGCCCTCGATGTCCGCGATGCCACCGCCGCCGGTGGGCTGGGGAATCCTTGAGTCGCTTGTCGGAGGTGCCTCAGATCCCCAGCACCACTCGACGCCGTTGATCGCCAGGGCGCAGCTGAAGTCGAGTCCCGTTGTCAGCGCCGTTGCCGTGGGCAGTCCGATCGGGGCGACGGGCACGGCCTGGTCGGTCTGCAGGAAGTTCCCGAGCTGCCAGGCGCCACCGGCTCCCCAACAGCGAACCGCACCACCGGCGAGCAATGCACAGCTGTGATCGTGAGAAGCAGCCACCTGGGTGGCTCCGGAAACACCAACCTGCACCGGAGTCGGTGAGTCGTTGAAGTTGCCGGTGGCGAGTTGTCCGCGGTCGTTCGCGCCCCAGCACCACAGCTCACCCGTGCCGAGCACGGCGCAACTGTGGGCGGTTCCGACGGCCACGCCGACCGCCCCCGAGAGTCCGGGCACCTGCACGGCTTCAGGTCGTGCGGTGGTGGTGCCATCTCCGACCTGGCCCCTGGAGTTGGAACCCCAACACCAGACATCGCCTGCGGCGACGGCACAACCGCCTGAATTGCCCGTGTCGATCGCCGTGGCGCCGACAAGTTGCGGATTGACTGTCGCAACGAGCCGCTGCACCTGGCTCGAGGTTCCCGGAAGTCCCAACCAACCGGCACCCCAGCACAGCACTTCCCCCGAGGACGTGACGGCGCAGTTGCCCTGGCCTGATGCGAGACGGGCAGTCGGCGTGGCCGTCGGCCCCGTCGGCGCCACAGGCGGCGCACAGGCGAGGCCCAGCAACCCCGCAACGGCAGCGAGTGCCACGGATGCGGATCGAACGCGCAAGTTCATCGAACTCTCCCAACTCCTGATGTCGTGCATCATGTCATTCGTTTGCACCGCAAGCAACTGCGATCCGTTTCGGTTCCGGATCGCGAGTACACGTCGAATGGCCCGATATCGGCTGCACGGAACCTCCGCCAGCATGTAGAACGGGTGTTCGATGGCCGGACTACCTGACGAGATCGCAAACCGCTCGTGGCGAGCCGAGCGCGCCCTGCCCATGGCAGACGCCCTCGATGCGCTGCTTACCCACCTGGAATCCGAAGAGGATCCGTCGACACGGGTGGTCCGAGCACGGCGCCCTTCCGCTCCCGACCCGGAGTTGCCCCTCAGCACCGGAATCCTGGAGGTCGATCGGGCGCTCGGAGGGGGCCTACCGCAGAGACGCCTCACTCTGCTCGAAGCCGATTTGCCTGCGCAGGCACACGCCCTGCTGTGGAGCATTGCGCGGACCATTGCGCACCCGACCGTGCTCGACGTCGATTCGCCTCTCGGCGCGGTCGCGTGGATCTGGGCAGGTGGCGCAGGGGTTCCGGCGATATCGATGACCCAGCGACGAATGACCTCCGCGGAGTGGGAGCGCGCCACCGGGACCATCGGCGAGCTCGCGAACCGCGTTGTGAGCGTCGGTAGCGCGGAGTCGGTTCACGGCCTTGCGGCGATGGTGGCAACCCAGCGTGTCCGCGTGGTTCTGGTACAGGACATCGAGCGTTTCGGCGACGCCCCCGATGTCGTGCAGGCACTGGCCGGCCTGGCCGTGTCGGCACAGCTCTCGATCATGGCCACATCCGGTGCCGGCAGGGGCGCCAGTGGCGATGCCCCAGGAGAAGCCAAGGAGCTGCGACGTCGGGACGTTCACCTGGTGCAGGTCCTCAGCTCGGACTTCGGAGGCACGGCACGGATGGTGCGCACCGATCACATCGACATGCTGGCCGTGAACGACGTGCGGATGGACCTTCTCACCGGACGGGTTGGCTGAATCCGGTCATCGGAACTCGACCATGACCTTCTCCGCGAGCAACTCCATACTTTCAAGCTCCGGATAGTCGGAGCACCACGGATAGAAGTCGGTGCAACCCAACTCGACGTATTGCTGGATCTTCTCGGCCACCTGTTCGGGGGTTCCCACCAGGTTGCCGGCCTGCCATGAGTCGAACGGCTCACCCACGAAGCTCCGGGTGCCGCCGTCGATGATCTCCGCCTCGGAGTCCCGGATGAACACCTCGGGCGACCACGACTTGCGGATCTGGTCGTAGTCGCGACCCACGTCGCGGCAGTGGCCCTTCAGTACCTCGCACTTGTGCGCGAACTCGTGGGGCTTGCCACCGAAGTTCGAAGCATCCGCGAGACGGGCGACCACGTTGAGGGTCAACTGCTCTCCCCCACCACCGACAAGCACTTCGGGTCGGGGTTGTTGGAGGGGCTTGGGATCACACTGTGCACCGTCGATGCTGAAGAACCGGCCCTCATAGGTGGCATCGGGTTCTGACCACATCCGGGTGACCACCTCGACGGTCTCCTCCAGAATCCGGATGCGGTCGGCGGGCTTGGGGAACTCGTAGCCGTACGCCTCGTACTCCTGTTGGTACCAGCCGCCACCTACGCCCCATATGAGCCGGCCACCCGAGATCACATCGAGATTCGATGTGATCTTCGCCACCATCGACGGCTCGCGGTACGCGGCGCAGCTGACCATCTGGCCCAGTGAGATCCGGCTGGTGCGCTGTGAGACTGCGGCGAGCGTCGTCCACGCCTCGAACATCGCCTCATGAGCGGGCACGGGCACGTTGTGGAAATGGTCGTATACCCAGAGCGAATCGAAACCCAGCTCCTCGGCACGGGTCGCCACCTCGATCGACTTCGCCCACTTGGCCTGTGGGTCGTCGATGGAGGAGAGCTCCATCTTCCAGCCTTGCGGGATGAACACACCGAAGCGAAGATCCGTCATGGCCGACAGCCTTCCACGGCGGGTCGTGCACGTCACCGCGCATGTGGCCCCGCACGAAAGGGCGGGACAGATGCCGCATGGAACAATGGTCTGCCAGCGAACTCGAGGGAGCACACCAGGTGACCGAACACGGCGACACGACTGCCGACGAACTCGCCGAGGCGAGGCGTCGCTACGAGCGCGAGCGTGACAAGCGGCTGCGCACCGACGGCCTTGCCCAGTACAGCGACTTCTCCGGAGACTACGCAGACTTCGACCGGGATCCTTACGTCGAGCCGGGCTTCAGCCGGGATCCGCTCTCGGAGGAGACCACTGCGGTGATCGTGGGTGGCGGGTTCGCAGGAATGCTGACCGCCATCGACCTCACCCGCCGGGGAATCCGGGACTTCCGCATAGTCGAGAAAGCCGGGGACTTCGGTGGCACCTGGTACTGGAACCGCTACCCCGGCTGCATGTGCGACGTCGAGTCCTACACCTATCTCCCACTGTTGGAGGAGACCGGCTACATGCCGACCGAGAAGTACGCCAGCGCCACGGAGATCTTCGGCTACTGCCAACTGTTGGGGCGCCGGTTCGATCTGTATCCCCACGCCCTGTTCCAGACCGAGATCGACACCGCCACCTGGGACGAAGAATCGAAACGCTGGGTGGTGAGGACCACCCGCGAGGACGAACTGCGCGCCCGCTTCTTCGTGACCGCCGGAGGGATCCTGCACAAGGCGAAGCTGCCGGGCATCCCGGGTATCGGAGACTTCGGCGGCAAGGCATTCCACACAAGCCGCTGGGACTATTCGGTCACCGGCGGGTCGGCACGCGAGCCGATGGAGAAGCTGGCGGACATGCGGGTCGGGATCATCGGCACGGGCGCCACGGCCGTGCAGGCAGTTCCCCGCCTGGCCGAGACGGCCAGTGAGCTCTACGTGTTCCAGCGCACGCCCTCGGCGGTGGGAGTGCGCAACAACGGACCCACCGATGTGGAGTGGTTCGAGTCACTCGAGCCCGGCTGGCACGAGGAACGGCTCCGCAACTTCACCCAGGCCGTCACCGGCGAGAAGCCCGAGCGTGACCTGGTGGCGGATGGTTGGACCGAGGTGATGTGGGACAACACCCAAGAAGCAGCGGAGGACCCCGACAGGGTCGCTGAGCTCGAACGATCCGACTTCGAGACGATGGAAGCGATCCGCCGACGTGTGGACACGATCATCGAGGACCCCGACACCGCTGAGAAGCTGAAGCCGTGGTACGGCAAACACTGCAAGCGTGTTTGCTTCCACGACGAGTACCTGCCGGCGTTCAACCAGCCGAACGTGCACCTGGTCGACACCGACGGCCGTGGCGTCGAGCGCATCACAGAGACAGGCGTGGTGGTCGCGGGCGAGGAGTACCCGCTCGATCTGTTGATCTTCGCCTCCGGCTTCGAGGTCACGACCGACCTGGACCATCGACTTGGCTTCGACCCCAAGGGTCGCGGCGGCATCTCGATGAGCGAACGGTGGGACGACGGCGCACACACGCTGCACGGGATCCTCTCCGCCGAGTTCCCGAACATGTTGATGATCAGCCTCGTACAGGCCGGATTCGGCACCAACTTCCTGCATTTCCTGCAGAAGTCCGCTGCGCATGTCGCCTGGATGATCGACACATGCGAACGGGAGGGCATCGAGACCATCGAAGCCGAACCCGATGCCGAGGAGGAGTGGCTGGAACTGCTGCACGATGTCGCATCTCGCATCGCCGGCTACTCGCAGTCCTGCACACCCGGCTACTACAACGGCGAGCAGGGAGAGAACCCCAAGGCTGCGCGCAACCTGGTCTACACCGGCAGCCTCCTGGAGTATGCAGACCACCTGGCCCAATGGCGTGAAGCCGATGGATTCCCGGGCACGAGGGTCGTGCGTTCATGACCGGCCAGCCCATGACCATTGACTCCGCTCACAATGGGCCCCCCGGCAGCGGCCACGGCGGCGTGGTGGTTGGCAGGCTCGCCGAGCTCGTTGGACCGGGGCCTGCAGAGGTACGACTCCTGGCTCCACCGCCGTTGGAAACCCCGTTGTCCGCGCGACCCGCCGACGCTCAGACGCCGGGCTTCGTCGTCTCATCGCCCGAGGCAGACATCGCCAGGGTCACGGCGCTCGATGAAGACGTTTCGGTCGACGGCTTCGCAAGGCTCGCGGCTTCTGAGGTACAAGGCGCGGCCGACCAGTACCTCGCCCGTGTGAGCGGTGAGGGCCACGCCTTTCCGACCTGCTTCGGATGCGGACACAAGCGTGGCGACGAGGCTCTGCGGCAGTTCACCGGAGTCGCATCGGACGGCGACACGCTCGCTCGTTTCCGCGTCGCAGGAGATGGCCCGCTACCGGATTGGCTGACGATCGCAGGGCTCGACTGCCCGAGTGGGTGGACGGTGTTCATGGTGGCGGACCCGAGTCCGGAGGCCGCCGTGCTGGCGTCCATGCAGTGCCAGGTACATGAACCGGCAACAGCCGGCGTCGACTACCAGGTTCGGGGCCGGCTCCTGGGCACCGATGGTCGCAAGCACTTCACCGAGGTGGCCATGATCGACCCCGACGGGCAGTCAGTCGCTGCCGCGAGGACGTTGTGGATCGAGGTCGACCCTGCAACCTTCGGCGCCTAGCCGGTGGGCCCTGGTCGCTCTCAGAGTTTCGGCATGACCTCGTCGGTCACGGTACGCAGGTAGCGCCAGGCAACCCGGGGCGGTAGGCCCCCGACGAGCGGCTGGAGCTGGAGTATCTCCCCCGCCTGGATCATTGCGACGGCCTGGTCGCTCGTGATGATGCGGTGGCTGCGATTCTCGGCTCGCAGTTCTTCCACCGATGTAGCAGGCGAGATGCTGGCCGTGTGGGTATTTCCCGGGTTGATCGCCGCATAGCTCGTGACGTCGTGCAGCAGGTGCGAGCCGAGTTCCGACCAGGCTGATTCGAGGTCATCGGACACGAAGACCGTGGTGGGCGTGTCGACCGACGGGATGAAGCACGTGCCGGGCTCCTGGCCGGCATCGATGGCGGCCGCTGTGTAGACATCCTCGAGTTCTGCTCCACCGCCCTGGGCGAAGAAGTCGAGGCCGAAGCGGCCCGCCCGACGAGCGGCGGGCGGGCTGCCGCCGCCCCAGGCGACAGACGGTCCTCCAGGTGTGACCGGCGCAGGAGTGACGTGGATCCGCCTGCCATCGTGCTCGAAGGATTCGCCTGCCTTGGCCGCCAGAAGAACTTCGAGCGCCGCGTCGACGAGCTTGCCGCGCTCGTCGAAGTCCGCACCCAGCTGTTCAAACTCGGCGGGAACGTAGCCGACGGCCAGCACGTGGCTCACCCGACCGCCACTGAGGATGTCGAGCACTGCCATTTCCTCTGCCAGGCGCACAGGGTTGTGCAGCGGGAGGATCAGCGCTGCGGTCATGATCGGAAGAGTCCTCGTGCGAGCGGCAATCGCTGTCGCCATGAGCATCGGGGCGCTCAGGTAACCGTCTGCCATCCCATGGTGCTCCGACACCACGGCCGCCACTGCGCCGCGTTCTTCGGCGAAGGCCGACATCCCCAGCGCTGCTTCGTAGAGGTCCGTGGTCGAGGCCCCCATGTCCGGGGCCCTCATGTCGAATCTCGTCGTGAACATGGCGTCGCCGAAGCTACCTTGGCCCGCATATGGATGACGAGATCCTCGAAGCACTCGACGCAGAGCAACGCTCGCTCCAGGAGCTGGTCTCCGGACTCGAAGCCGAGGCTCTCCTGCTGGGCAGCCGCTGCCCCGGCTGGACGATCGCGGATGTGCTGGTGCATCTGGCACAAACCAACCAGTTCGCGGTAGCCAGCGTGACCGGCACCTTCTCCGAAGCCGTGGACTCCGGACCCGACCTGGATCAGGTCACCGATGTCGACAACTGGGCGGCAGCGGCAGTCGAGGGTGACCGCCCCGACAGCCCGATCGATGCCAAGTCCCGCTGGTCCGACAGCGCCGATGCCCAGCTAGATGCGTTCCGTGTGGTCGACGCCTCGGCGCGAGTCCCCTGGGTGGTCGGTGAGATGGCAGCAAGGACCCTCGCATCGACGCGACTCTCGGAGACCTGGATCCACTCCAACGACATCGCCGCTGGGCTTGGAACGACACTTGAACCCACAGAACGTCTCTGGCACATAGCCCGCCTCGCTCACCGCACGATCCCCTACGCCTTCAGTGTCGCCGGACACGATGCCCCCGGCGATGTGGCCTTCGTCCTGACTGCGCCGGGCGGTGACGAGTGGACCTTCGGTGATCCTGATGCATCCACGATCATCCGCGGTCGGGCGCTGGAGCTGTGCGAAGTTGCCGGCCAGCGAGCGGACGCCGCCGATACGGGTCTCCTCGGAGAGGGCCCCGATTCCACCCGCACACTGGAACTGGTGCGCACGTTCGCCTGAGTTGCCTCAGAGAGTGGCCAATTTGCTCTTGATGTGGTCCAGGACGGCACCGTGTGCTTCCTGCGGGCTGAAGAGGACCAGCTCGGCATCGACTGAGACCCTCACGCTGTGCCCGGGTGGCCAGTAGAAGAGGTCTCCGCCAACGCATCGCTCGGAGTCGCCATCGTTGTAGGTGACCATGAGGTCACCCTCGATCAGATATCCCCAGTGCGGTGAATGACAGGAGTCGTCCTCGAGACCTTCGAGCAGGGGCGCCAGGTCGGCGCCGGCAGCCAGGCTGAAGTACTCAGCTCCCATGCGACCCCCAGCAGTGCCGAAGTCACGGAACTGTCGGGCAACGGCGCCGGGTGCGTCGATCCGTACTGGGATCTCTTCCTTGGTGATGTGCATGTCGTCCTCCTCAGACGTCGCGGCCGCTGAATGCGACCAGTTGTTCCAGCTCGGATGCCCCCGCTGGTGGGGTAGTCGGTTCGGCGAATGTGTCGCCATCGCGCATGTCCGCCGTGATGGCATCGCGGGCGAACGAGTCGACAGCCGCCACGACGTCGCCCGGAACCGTGCAGGTGAGGCC
>JBPCTP010000015.1:0-2675 GCA_051011615.1 Microthrixaceae bacterium
GCCTGGTTCCGGGGATCATCGAGTTGATGGACGACCACGGAATCGACGCTTGGGTGTACTCGGGTGCCGCCTGGTACGTACTCGACCCCGACGGCGACCACGTGGCCAAGGAATCGGCCACGGTGCAGTTCACACCCACGGTCGTCCACTCCTGGGACGGCATCGCGCCGGTGGCAAAGGTGGTGGGCGTCAGCAACGACCACGATGCAGTTGCCCGAGCCGAGAAGGCGGCGCAGGATGTCTTCGGCGACGAGGTTTCGGCGTCGCGCAGCCAGCCCTACTACCTGGATGTAACCCATCCGGAGGCCAACAAGGGTGGGGCGCTCAAGTTCCTCGCCAAGCACCTCGACATTGCGCCGTCGTCGGTAGCGACGCTCGGCGATTCTGCCAATGACGTGCTCATGTTCGCCCACTGCGGGTTGAGTATCGCCATGGGCAACGCGGACCAGGGGGTGCAGCGTGCGGCCAGGCGCGTCACCGGTTCCAACGACGAAGACGGCTGGGCATCGGCGATCGACCGTTTCGTACTGGGCAGTTCGTAGGCTGATGGACGTGAGCAAGCGAATTGTTGGAGTCGACATCGGTGGCACAGGTTGCAAGGCGGCCTTGGTCGACACCGACGCCGGTCAACTGGCTTCGGATCGCGAACGGATCGACACACCACACCCGGCTACTCCCGAGACCGTGGCAGACACGATCGTCGAGTTGCTCGATCGCCTCGGCGGGGCGGACCTGATCGGCCTCACGGTGCCGGCGGTCGTGCGCAAGGGAGTCGTACGCACTGCGGCCAACATCGACGACTCGTGGATCGGCACCGACGCCGTCAAGTTGTTCGGTTCGCGGCTCGCTGCCGAGTGTCACGTGATGAACGACGCCGATGCGGCCGGGGTGGCCGAGATGAACTTCGGCGCCGGCAAGGGCCGCGATGGCGTCGTGATCGTCGTGACCCTGGGCACCGGCATCGGCACGGCGGTTTTCACCGACGGGGTGTTGGTGCCGAACACCGAACTCGGCCACATAGAACTGAAGGGTGCCGACGCAGAGGAATACGCCGCGGGTTCGGTGCGCGAACGCGCAGACCTGTCGTGGGACAAATGGGGTCACCACGTCGGCCGCTACCTGCGTGAGATCGAGAAGCTTCTCTCGCCCGAGCTGATCATCATCGGAGGCGGAGTGTCCAAGAAGTTCGACAAGTACTCAGAGGCCGTGCTGGAGAAGACATCCGGCAACACCGAAATCGTGCCCGCCCAATCACTGAGCCAGGCGGGCATCGTCGGTGCTGCACACGCAGCACTCGATGCCCACACTGCGCTCGATGCCCACACCTGAACACAGGAGCCCTACCGATGACAGCACCCACAGCCGACCTCCACGCCCTTGGCCAGAGCCTGTGGCTCGACAACATCACGCGCAAGATGCTCGATGACGGCGTGATCCAGCGCTACATCGACGAGTACTCGGTGACCGGCCTCACCTCGAACCCGTCGATCTTCGACAAGGCGGTTTCCGGTGGTTTCTACGACGACGCCATCCGCGAGAAGTCGGCCGCCGGGCTGTCCGGTGAGGACCTGTTCTTCGAGTTGGCGATAGAGGACCTTCGCCGTGCCGCCGATGCGTTCCGGCCGGTGCATGACGCCACGGGTGGGGTCGACGGCTTCGTCTCGCTCGAGGTGTCGCCAGAGCTTGCGTACGACACGGAGTCGACCGTCCATGCGGCCAGCGACCTGCACGCCCGCGCCGATCGGCCGAACCTGTTCATCAAGATCCCCGGCACCTCCGAGGGTCTACCGGCCATCACGGCGACGATCGCATCGGGTGTGCCCGTAAACGTGACCCTCCTGTTCGACGCAGCGCAGTACAAGGCTGCTGCCGAGGCTTACATGGCCGGCATAGAGAAGCGCATCGAGGCCGGCCAGAGCCCGGTGGTGGAGAGCGTGGCTTCGGTGTTCATGTCGCGTTGGGACAAGGCGGTGGCGGACAAGGTGCCCGACGAGCTGAAGGACCGTCTCGCTCTCGCCGTGGGTGGGCTCACATACCGCACCTACCGCGAGGTGCTCGCCTCGGACCGCTGGCAGCGGCTCGCGAGCGAGGGGGCGCGGCCGCAGCGTCTGCTGTGGGCGTCCACGAGCACCAAGGACCCCGACGCCTCCGACACGCTCTATGTCACCGGCCTCGCCGCTCCCAACACCGTCAACACGATGCCGGACGGCACACTCGAGGCGTTCCACGATCACGGCACCCTCGATGGTCCGATGGATCCCGACGGCGGCAACTGCGAGGCCGAATTGGCGGCCTTCGAGGATGCGGGCGTCGACGTCAAGGCTTTGGCAGCGCAGCTCCAGTCCGACGGCGCTTCGGCCTTCGTGGACTCCTGGAAGGACCTCATGGATCGCGTGAAGGCGCAGGCCGGGGCGGTCGCCTGATGGCCGATGTCGCGCCGCTGAAGTCGCGTTCCGCGTGGTCGGCGCTGGAGGCCGAACACCGCTCGATTGCGGGCAAGCACCTGCGCGAGCTGTTCGACTCCGATCCCGATCGTGGTGAGAGGCTCGTGGCCGAGGCCCTGGGCCTGTACCTCGACTACTCCAAGAACCGCGTCATGGATTCCACGATGACCAGCCTTGTCGAGCTGGCGGAGCAGTCGGGGCTGCGTGACCACATAGATGCGATGTTCCGTG
>JBPCTP010000016.1:0-12504 GCA_051011615.1 Microthrixaceae bacterium
ACATGGAGCGAAGAGATACTCGGGGAGTTGGCAGCCATCGTGGCCGCGAACCCGACGATGCACCCTGAACTCGCGGCCGAGGGCGTCAACGCCAGCGACTGGCTCGATGGTGGCCTCAGGTGGAGCCGCGGTCAGCGGGCTGCCCGACATCTGTGCCTCATGGGCTCGATGCTTTCGCACATGGTGGCCACCGCCGCCCTCGCAGAGGACGGCATCGCCACCGACGCAGCCGGCGTGCGTGTGACAACCGGCCACAGCGCGGGTTTGTTCTCCGCCTGGGTGGCCGCACGCCATGGCTCGAATCCCGATCTCGCCGATGCGGCCCGTGCCGTCGCCGGCTTCGCCGTCATCGCCGCCGAGATGGAGCGCCAACCCAACACGATCGGAGACGACCGACTCGGTGCTCTCCTGTCGGGCGAGGACGTTGGCACCGGCATGCTGATGGTGGCCGGACCAAGCGAGCCGGTGCTCGGCGAGCTGTTGGCAGACGCCAAGGGTGAGACTGTGCAGGTCTCGCTTCAGAATTGCTTCGACCGTTGGGTCCTCACCGGGACGCCCGAGGAGCTCGCGGATCTCGATGACGTGCTCTCGGAGCAGTCCGGCGTGTCCACCGAGTTCGTCTGCAGCAGCGGCATCTACCACAACCCGCTCATGGAACTGCACGCGCGGCGTGCGACCGAACGAGCCCACGATCTGGGTCTCGCACTCGTGGGCGAGCTGTCGACAGAGTTGCTCGATCCCCGCGATGGCACTCGGCACAGTGGCGGTGACCTGACCGAGCGCGTGTTCGCATCCATGGCGGCCAACACGGTTCGTTGGGCGGATGCCATCAGCTCCATCGCGTTCGCGGGCGACGTCGTGCTCGATGTCGGGCCGACCACGGTCACAGCGGCGCTCTGTCGACGCACACTTCGCGGCAGCGGCGCGATCGTGGTGGCTGCGGGTGACCCCGAGCAACGGCGAAAGCTGGGCTCCGCTTTGGACTCGCCCCAGCCACTCGTCGACTTCAACGACTTCGCGCCAAGGGTGGCCCCGGCAGCGTGCGGCGACGACCGGGCAACCGTCCGCACACGCCACACCGAGCGGTCCGGGCGTCCTGCGGTGGTACTGGCCGGGATGACGCCCACGACCGTCGACGCCGAGATCGTCGCCGCGGCTGCCAACTCGGGCTACGTCGCTGAACTGGCCGGAGGCGGACAGGTCAGCACCTCGATTCTCACCGAACGGCTGACCGAGCTGTCCGAGCTGCTGAACCCCGGCCACGAGGTCGTGTTCAACGCACTGCATCTGGATCCCTACCTCTGGAACCTGCACCTGGGCCGTGACCGCCTGGTGCAGCGGGCAAGGATCAACGGCGCCCCGATCTGCGGAGTAACGATCTCGGCGGGTGTCCCGGAATCGGAGGAAGCCGCCGACCTGCTGGACGAGCTCAACGAGCTGGGTATCTGGCTGAACGCGTTCAAGCCCGGCGATGTGGCGGGGGTGCGGAAGGTCCTGGCGATCGCAAAGCAGACCGACCACGACGTCTGGCTCCACCTCGAGGGGGGCCTCGCAGGAGGACACCACTCGTGGGAAGACCTCGAAACGGTGCTGTTCGCCACGTACGCGGACATCCGTGAGCTCGACAACGTGGTGCTCATGGTCGGTGGAGGCATCGACTCACCGCAGCGTTCGGCCGAGTTGATCAGCGGTGAATGGGCTCTGCGGCATGGTCCGCGCCCGATGCCGGTCGACGGGGTTCTTCTCGGCACCGTGGCAATGGCCGTTGCTGAATCGACGGCGTCCGACTCGGTGAAGGAAGCCCTGGCGGCAGCCGATGGCCATGACTCCGCGGTGAAGTCCGGCGAGTTCGCCGGTGGAGTCACGTCCGGGCTCTCAGGGCTCGGAGCGGACATCCACTACCTCGACAACCGTGCCTCGCGCGTTGCCGCAGTGCTCGACGAGGTGGCCGGCGACGACGATGCGGTGGCGGAACGCCACGACGAGATCGCGTCGTTGCTGGAAGGCACGGCCAAGCCCTTCTTCGGCGATGTGACTCGCCGGACATGGGCGCAGGTGGCCAACCGATTCGTCGAGCTGTGCGCATTGGGCGGACACGGTCGCTACGAGGACGGTCGGTGGCTGGATTCGACGCATCGTGCGAAGTTCCTCTCGCTGCTGAGGCGTGCCGAGGCGCGCTGTGTCGCGCAGGACAGCGGCACCTTCGTCTCGGTGTTCCGCTCTCCGGCAGACCTGGATGATCCCGGCAAGGCGCTGGAGGAACTCATCGACCGCTATCCGCTCGCGAACCAGGCCGTGCTGACTCCGAGCGACGTGGCAGCTTTCGTCGAGATCTGCGACAGGCCCGGCAAACCGGTTCCGTTCGTACCCGTGATCGATTCCCAGGTTCGGCGACGTTATCTCTCCGACTCGCTCTGGCAGTCGCACAGCGATCTGTGGCAATCCGATGAGGTGCTTGTGATTCCGGGCCCCACATCGGTGAGCGGCATAGAGCGCGCGAATGAGCCCGTGGCGGATCTTCTGGATCGCTTCAATGCCGAGATCGTCCAGTCTCTCGGAGGTCCCGACCTGTTGGTCGCAGACGACCTGCTGGGCGAATCCGGAGCCGCGGTGCCCACCCCGCCGAGCTCGGTCGAATCACTGCTGCAGTGTGCGGCCGTCAGTGCCGGCACCGCAATGGTGCGCTCGCCACTGCGTTCGCTCGGCAGTCCGGGGGCGTGGACCGTCACCGCCGAGGGCGATCGCAGCTTGGCGGTGCTCGCGGTTGGATCGGAGTCCGCGACCCTGGAGGGTCCTCTCGACGCCGAGGGCATCGTCACCATGACGCTTCGCTGGCCGGCGCTTTCCGGCGTGGCTGGCGACGGCACCATGCAGATGCGCTTCAAGATACGAGTGGACCACGGTGTGGCCGTCGCCATCCTCGACGGGGAATTCCTCGCGGACTCACAGCGCGGGATCCTCGACACCCTCGTGACGGGTGCACACCAGAGCTGCGCTGCACGCGACTCGCTGTTGACGCCGATCACCGGGGCCACCCCCGTTCCTGATTCGGCCATGGCCTTCGCATGGGCACCGGTTTTCGAAGCGCTACGCGGCGGAGACGTGTCGAACGGCCTACTGCGACTCGTTCACGCAAGGCATTGCGTGGAGCTGACCGGAGGCAAGCACCCCCTTGACGTGGAGCTTTCAGCCTCGCCGAGTGGGTCGGACGCTGCGACGGTCACAGCTGAACTCGCGGGGCGCGCCAGGGTGGGCGTCGGTGAGCAGCTCACCACAGTTGCGACTGCGCCGGGCTTGCGAATCTCCGATGAGTTCATAATTCGCGATGGAGCGTGGGGCTCAAGTCCCGCCGAAACGCCGGGTTCTGCCGAATCACAGAGCTCTGGAGAGGCCGGGTCCGAGGAGGCCCAGTCTGACGATGTCGGGGAGTCCGGCGACGGCTGGGTGGACACGCCACGGTCGTTCCTCTCCCGCCGTGTGGTCGCAACGCCGCGCAATCCGGAGGTGTTCGCGGCCCTGTCGGGCGACGCCAATCCGATCCACCGCAGCGATCTCGTTGCCCGACTGGCGGGCCTGCGGGGTCGCATCATCCACGGCATGTGGACGTCCGCGGTCGCCCAGGATTTCGTCGTTTCAGAGCTTCTCGGCGGCGACCTTCGGCGCCTGACCGCGCGGGATATCCGATTCGTCGCCATGGTGGAGCCGGGATCCTCGATCGTGATCAGCGCGTCTCGAACCGCCGTGCGCGATGGCTCTCGCCGCGTCGAGTTGAGAATCGAGCAGGGCGGCCGGGTTGTCGCCCTTGCGGATGCGGTTCTGGCCGCAGTGCGAACTGCCTACGTGTTTCCTGGCCAGGGCATCCAGGCCAAGGGCATGGGGCTCGACGCACTGGAGCGATCCGCTGCCGCACGTGGGATCTGGGAACGCGCCGACCGGTACTGCCGTGACGAGCTCGGCTTCTCGGTACTCGAAGTCGTTCGGGACAATCCGACTGCGCTGCAGGTGGGCGACGAAGTCCACAAGCACCCAGCCGGCGTCATCCATCTCACACAATTCACCCAGGTGGCCATGGCCACGCTGGCAGCTGCGCAGGTGGAGGAGCTCCGCGACAGCGGAGTGCTCGAACCGGACGCCGTCATTGCCGGACACTCGGTGGGGGAGTACAACGCGCTCGCCTCCGCGGGTGGCGTTCTGCCGCTCGAAGCCGTGCTGGGGATCGTGTGGGCCAGAGGAAACGCGATGCACCACTTGGTGCCGCGTGCAGCGGACGGTTCCTCGCAGTACCGCCTTGGAGTGGTCCGACCCCACCATGGCGGCATCGGTGAGGCCGAGGCAGCCGATCTGGTTTCCGCAGTGGCAACCGAGACGGGCGAGCTCTGCGAGATCGTGAACCACAACCTGCGAGGCCGCCAGTACGCGGTGGCAGGCACTGTCGGATCACTTCACGAGCTGGAGCGGCGGCTGGGCCCCGGGCGGTCTGCCGCCAAGGCCCCCTTCCTGCTGGTGCCCGGCATCGACGTGCCCTTTCATTCGCGGGCGCTCGTGGATGGCGTCGCCGAGTTCCGTGCACACCTGGATTCGGCCCTGCCCGCTGAGATCGATCCGGCTGACCTGGTCGGTCGCTACGTGCCGAACCTCCACCCGGAACCATTCAGTCTCGAGCGCTCCTACGTAGAAGCCGTCGCTGCCACCTGCGGCGATGGCGGATGTGCGGGAATCCTCGACGACTGGGACAACATGGCTGCCCGACCAGGCCGCCTCACCCGGGAACTGCTGGTGGAACTGTTGGCCTGGCAGTTCGCATCGCCGGTTCGCTGGATCGAGACGACCGACGTGCTGCTCGCTCCGCGCTCCAAGGGTGGTCTCGGAGTCGAGGCCGTCGTCGAGGTCGGAATGGGTTCATCGCCCACACTCACGAACCTCACCAAGGCAGCCATTGCAGCCGAGTCGCTGCACGGCATCGAGGTGCTGCACGTCGATTCGGACCGCGTCCGCGTGTTCGAGGAGTGCGAGTTTGCCGAGCCGGCCACGTCTGCGAACGACACGGCCGGCAGCAACGACACCGATGCCGGCGGGGACACCGATACGACCACCGGAAGCGGGCTCGGTGGAGACATGGACGAGGACTGGGATGGCGATGCCCCCGGCCCCGCGTCACACGGCCCGAAGTCTGAGGGCTCCGGAGACGCGCAGTCGGCTGCGGCTGCGGCTGCGGAAGCCCATGCGCCTTCGGCTGTTGCGGCAGCCGAGCAGGGGGTGTCGGCGAGCCCGCCGGCAGCGCCCAGCCAATCGCGAGCGACATCATCACCGGTTGAGGACCGGCCGGTGACTGCCTCCGATGCGATCGCAGCACTCCTTTGCCACCTCACCGCAGTGAGGCCCGACCAGCTCGGCGACGACAGCATCGACGACCTCGTCGACGGAGCATCCTCACGTCGCAACCAGGTCCTGATGGACCTCGGCAAGGAGTTCGGTATCGGCTCGGTGGACGGAGCCCACGAGATGGTGCGCTCGGTACTCTGCAACGAACTGGCGCCACTCGTGAAGGGTCACAAGCACCCGGGCGCAGTGCTGCAAACCGCTGTCGCGTCGGCGTTGTCGTCGTGTCTCGGTCCGATGGGCCAGGGCGCGTCCTTCGTGCCGAAACACCTTGGTACTGAGTGGGCGCTGGGGGATGGCTGGGTCCAGCAGGTCGAACTCGAATTGCTCCTCGGCACCAGGGACGGACAGTCGCGCAGGGGAGGCGACCTGCGCACCATCGAAGGTGCTGACGCAGCATCGTTGGTGGACGCTGCGCTGCAGTCCGCTGCCTCTCGCCTCGGCCTGACCCTTTCCAGGCCGGTGGCCGAGGCGTCCGGTGCAGTGGCGGACGCGGCGGAGCTGGAAGCGCTGGCATCACGAGTGGGCGATGCCTTCCAGAGCGCCGCAGCTGCAGCCGTCGGTTCGCTCGGCGGTGAGTCCGTTCCTACTGCCGACACCGACAACGCCGCAGTCGAGGAGGATCGGGAACGGCTTTCGTTGCTCGACCTGGAGCACGGCACCGAGCGTGCGGCCGAGGTCGCCCCGTGCTTCGACCCCGACACGGTGCGCTGCTTCGACTCCGCAACGAGCTGGGCGCGCGCAGATCTCGATCACCTGTTTCACGGTCTCGTGTCGGGGTCGCTCGACAACGGAACCGTGGAACAGCTCGTGACACACCTGCGCCTGTTCGCCGGTGCGGACAACCGCTTCGACGCGACGGTTCAGTGGTACCGCACCCGGGCCGACAGTGCCCGCAACCTTGGGGCTAGCGCCGCCTTCGAGAGCATCGCCGAAGGGCCGACTCCCGACCAACGGCGCGCCCAGGGTCGCTTCGCCGGCCGCACAGTTCTCGTTTCGGGAGCGTCGCCTGAGTCCATAGGTGAAGCCACCGCCGCCGTTCTGCTCGGAGGTTCCGCGACCGTCGTGTTGGTGAGCCACAGCACGGGGCGTGATCGACGTCTGGCGGTTCGTGAACTGTTCCGCCGCCACGCCGGCCCCGACGCTCGCCTCTTCCTGATGAACGCCAATCTCGCCTCCTTCACGGACATCGACCGAGTGGTGGATTGGCTCTGCAGCGGTGCGGCTGCGGAACGAGCACATCCCGGCCTGCCCGGAGTTGTATTGCCGTTCGCGGCATCGCCCGTATCCGGTGATGTGCCCGACACCGGGCATCGCAGCGAGGTAGAGATGCGCGTGTTGCTGCTCGGCGTCGAACGGCTCGTCGGTCGACTCGCCGAGGAAACGGGACGTGCCATCGGGGCGGACCGCCTGACGGCAGTGCTTCCGATGTCGCCCAACCACGGCACGTTCGGGGGCGATGGTTCCTACGGCAACGCCAAGGCCGGCCTGGAGGTACTTGAATCCCGCCGCCTTTCTGAGTTCGAGAGGTGGGGGCGCCACTGCCGAGTCGTCGGTGCAGAGATCGGCTGGGTAAGAGGTACTGGGCTCATGGCCGCCAACGACGCGTTGGCACCACTTGTCGAACAGCAGCTGGGTGTTCGCACATATGCACCTGATGAGATGGGCGCACTCATTGCCGAGTTGTGCGCACCGGAGGGAGCCGGTGGCCCTCCTAGACGCACGGAGGTGGACGAGACCTCCCGCTCCGGAGTCGAACGCATAGATCTCACGGGCGGGCTGGCCGAAGTGGCGGCCAGCGGAGCGCTCTCCCGGCTGCTGCGAAGCGGCCTGTCGTGTGCCAGTGGCTTGATCGGCGCCGAGCGCCGCGCTGCTGACGAGGAGATGGAACCCGGGGTGGACCTCCATGCGCTGCCGACACCGGTGGGGAGTGCTCTCGCCGGCGCGGACACTACCTGCGACGATTCAGAACAAGCGGCCGAGCTGCGTGAGACGTACTGGCCGTCACAGCCCGCCATGGACGCCGACGACATGGTGGTGATCTGCGGCACCGGTGAGATCGGTCCCTGGGGTTCCGCCGCCACACGGATGGCAGCCGAACACGGCGATCTCGGCGGAAACGGGATCATCGAGCTGGCGATCCGATGCGGACTGCTGCGTTGGGAGCAAAGCGGTGCTTCCGGCAGCTACGTCGACGTCGAGACCGACGATGAGGTCGAGGAACACGAACTCATCGACCGCTACCGCGAAGAAGTTCTCGCCCGTTGTGGCATTCGCGAGGTGACTGAGAAGACCTTCGACCAGGACATCGAAGTGTTCCTGGACCGACCGGTCACCGTCGGCATTGCCGACCGCGTCGCGGCTGATGCGTTCGCCGCGGCGACCGATGGAGCGACCGTCACCGCCGATGGCGACAGTTGGACCGTCGTGCTGCCCACAGGGGCACCGATCAGGATGCGGCGCAGTGCCGATCTGCCCAGAGGAGTCACCGCGGCGATTCCCGACGGAATGACCCCACAACCGTTCGGCGTGCCCGTGGAGTTGGCGGGCTCCATCGACCGCATGGCCGCCTGGAATCTCGCCATGACTGCCGAAGCGTTCCGCGACGCATGCACCGATCCCGAGGAAGTTCTCTCGGAGGTGCATCCGTCGATGCTCGCCAACACCCAGGGCACAGGAATGGGAGGTCTCACGAGCCTTCGGAGCCTCTACGTGGATCCGGCCACGGGTACCGATCACCCGAATGACCTGCTGCAGGAATCCCTCGGCAATGTGCCCGCGGCTCACGCCATGCAGTCCTTCGTGGGCGGCTACGGCTCGATGGTGCATCCGGTGGGAGCTTGCGCAAGCGCCGCGGTCAGCCTCGAGGTCGCGGCTGACCTGGTCGCGCTGGGCAAGGCCGATGTGGTGCTGGCCGGAGGCTTCGATGACCTGACCCGCGAGGGGATCATCGGATTCGCGGACATGGCTGCGACGGCAGATTCCGAGCAGATGATCGCAGCCGGCTTCGAGGCGTCAGAGTTGTCTCGACCCGGCGACAGCGACCGCGCCGGCTTCGTCGAGGGACAGGGCGGCGCCGCACTTCTCGTCTGTCGCGGATCGGTTGCGAGACGACTCGGCCTACCCGTGCGGGCCGTGCTCGGTCTGGCTCGTAGTCACTCCGACGGCGTACAGACATCCATACCGGCACCCGGTCTCGGAACACTGTCGATCGCACGTGGCGGCAAGACCTCTCCCTTGGCGGAAGCGCTCGCTGCACATGGGCTCGGCGCCGATGACATCTCGGTGGTCTCCAAGCACGACACCTCCACACGCGCGAACGATCCGAACGAGGCCGCCATCCACGAGCGCCTGCAGGCAGAGCTCGGTCGTACTCCCGGAAACCCGCTGCGCGTGGTGTCCCAGAAGGCCCTCACGGGTCATGCAAAGGGCGGTGCGGCTGCGTGGCAGGTCGCCGGCGTATGCGACATCTTCGAAACAGAGGTGGTGCCCGGCAATCCGAACCTCGACTCGCCGGACCCGGAGGTGCTCGATGGTCCGTGGCTGGTCGCCGACGACCGTCGCCTGGACCTGAGCTCACCCCCGCGAGCTGCGCTTGTCACCAGCCTGGGCTTCGGTCATGTCTCGGCCGCCCTGCTGCTCGTACATCCCGATGCGTTCTCCGCTGCCATGGATGAGGGCGACCGGGTCGAGTACCTGTCGACAGCGAAGGAGCGGATCACGCAGCGGGCGCATCTGCGTAGGTGGGAGTTGCACGGCGGTCGTACTTCCTTCGTGCGACCAGAGGGCCGGCGACTTGCCGGCAGCGACGACGACGAGCGTCGAGCTGCCGAGATGTCTGCGCTGGTGGATCCTGATGCACGCATTGGGCCCGATGGTGTCTTCGTCGAGGCTGCGTTCGCCCCGAGCGGAACGAAGGGCGTCGAATCGGCAGTCGAGTCCTCAGCCGAGACTGTGGGGTCTCGAGGGTGACGGCACGCTTGGGTGTGCTCGGCCTCGGCATCGACCTCGTCGAGGTCGGGTCCTTTGGCGAACAACTCGTGCGCGCAGGTTCGACCTTCGGTGAGGGCACCTTCACCGCCGACGAACTGGCGGCGGCGCTGAAAGCCGGAGAGTGCGGAACACCCGCGTTCGCCCGCCACCTGGCAGCGCGGTTTGCTGCCAAGGAGAGCTTCGTCAAGGCGTGGTCGATGGGCAGGGCAGGCATGGAACCTGCGATGACGAACATCCGATGGCATGAGATCGAGATCCACTCCGACTCCTGGGGTCGGCCGCGGTTGCGTTTGAGTGGGGAGACCGCTCGACTCGTCGCCGATGCGTTCGGTGCTGTTGAGATATCGGTGTCGATGACCCATGAGGACTCGATGGCTGCGGCCGTGGCGGTCATCTCAGCGGTGGGCGACGACCCGTTGCGGGCAACGGCAGTGGGGGAGCGCCCGTGATCTCCCATCACCAGGCTTCTCGCATGCCCGGCCTCGTGGTCGCCCACTGCGTCGAGGTGGGCGACCGCGTGGCCACAGGTGATGCCGTGGCCGTTGTCGAGACGATGAAGTGCGAATGGCCGGTACACGCCGAGGAAGCCGGCGTGGTCACATGGCTTGCCGACCTCGGCCATGTTCTGGCCGCCGGGGACGACCTCATACACATCCGTGCGGTGGACTCCGTGCGCCCGCCTGCTCCTGACGAGGTCGCGGATCTGCTCACGGGAGCCACCGCGGAGCCTCGCCTGTCCGGACTCACAAGCGGAGCGGAGTTCATCGAGTTGGACCTTGATCCGACCGACCCGTCCCGTCTCGTGGAGGTGCCCCGCGGCAGACCGTCTCGCCAAGCAGGGATCATGGTGGGACTCGTCTCCCACGAGCTGCGGGCCTCCGGACCTCCCGTGCGCAGGGTGTGGCTGTGTGGTGACTCGACCATGGCGTTGGGCGCCGTGTCGGAGCCCGAGTGCGCCCGGATCATCGCGGCCATAGACCTCGCCGAGGAGATGGGCTTGCCCCTGGAATGGGTGGCGGTGTCGAGTGGCGCACGCATCTCCATGACGTCCGGTACCGAGAACATGGACTGGTGCGCAGCGGTGGTTCGTCGGCTGGTCGAGTTCACCCAGCTCGGGGGCGAGGTACTGATCATCGTTGCGGGGATCAACGTCGGCGCGCAGAGCTACTGGAACGCCGAGGCAACGATGCTCATGCACTGCGCCGGGTTGCTCGTGATGATCGAGGGAACCGCAATGGTGCTCACCGGACACCGCGCCCTGGCCCAGGCCGGCGGCGTCAGCGAGCGCAGCGACCATGCCCTCGGTGGCACTCCGGTGATGATGCCAAATGGTGAGGCCCACCATCGTGCGGCGGACCTGACCGAGGCACTGCGGATCGTGCTGTCACACCACGCCCTCTGCGCTCACGGACCCGAACACCCGCTGGCGCGAATGGACACGTTGGACCCGGCCGATCGTGATGTGTGCGACGACCCCTACGACGTCACATCCTCCACCGGCCCGGGCCACCGCGGCGTATCGGACCTCGGAGATGTGTTGCATGCGGCCACCAACCCCCAGCGCACCCGTCCGTTCGCGATCGAACCGGTGATGGCAGCCGTGTCGGACCGCGACGCGCCGCAGCTCCGTCGCTGGGAGGAGGCGACGGGTGCATCCGGCGCACATGTGTGGGATACCCGAGTGGACGGATGGCCGGTGAGCCTGATCGGCATCGACGCCAGACCCCGCCTGGTGGATGACCGCTGGGAGGCCGCCGGCACCCTCTATCCAGAGGCGTCACGCAAGGTCGCCCGCGGTCTCAACCACGCCAGTGGAAGGCGGCCGGCTGTCGTGCTGGCGAATCTGGCAGGCTTCGACGGCTCCCGGGAATCGCTGATGGGACGCCAGCTCGAGTTCGGCGCGGAGCTTGCGCGTTCGGTCGTGAACTTCACGGGCCCGCTCGTGGTGGTGGTGATCGGACGGTTCCACGGCGGCGCGTATGTAGTGCTCAACCGGCGACTGAACCCGGAGCTCAGAATCGTGGCCCTCGAGGGCACCCGGGTTTCGGTGATCGGCGGAACCGCGGCGGCAGAGGTGGTTCTGCGCCGCCGGGTGAAGGAGGTGTTGGCACGGGATGGTGCGGATGCGGATGACTCCGCTGCGCATCGCGCCGCCGTGTCGGAAGTCGCGGCGGAGTTCGACAGCACCCATGACGTCCACCGTGCGGCGGCGGTCGGGTCTGTGGATCGTGTGATCAGTCCACAGGAGCTTCGGCCGGTTGTGGCATCGCTCATCGGAGACGCTGTGCGTGGGCGTGTCGGGCCCGCTGAGCCGATCGAGCCCGGCGACCCGGTTGAATCCGGACTAGCTGCTCACTTCAAGAGGACTCGAGCGCAACAGCGCGCAGATACGAACGCAGCGCACGTTTGAGCTCGCGCACCGCGGATGGGTGCGGCCGGTCGTCGCGCACCGAAAAGTGCAGTAGCGAATAGCACATCTGCACGACCACCTCTGCGACGGTGCGCAGCCTTCGGCTCGAGCCGGGGGGTAGTAGCGGCCTGACCAGTGGCACCACCTCGTCGGTCACGGCCTTGGACTGCTCCGCCACCAGTGAACGGGTTGCAGCGGTGGACTGCATCGCCAGCCACACGTGGCGCCTGCTGGGGTCGGCACGCCACAGCTCCGCAACACCGTCGATGAGATGGTCGGTGCCATCCTGCCACTCCGCTGTGTCGAACTCAGCGGCTGCCTGGTGCAGCTCCGCCGCCAGCGCTGCGGTGTCAACCCTGGACAGCTCAGCGATCAGCGCGTGCTTGTTGGGGAAGAATTGGTACACCGAGCCGATCGGGACCTCGGCCTCTCCGGCAACGCCTTCGAGGGTGAATCCGTCGAGGCCCACTTCGGCGAGCTGGGTGCGGGCACTGCTGAGGATCAGCTCGAATCTGAGGCGTCCGCGCTCCTGGACGGGCCGTCGTCGAATGGTGAGATCGGGGGCTCCCATGTCACAAGCATGGCCGCTGGAAGGCCACAACGGGTACGCACGGGTGAGACGTGCAACGGAAATCGCAACCGCGGCTGCTCCGGTCGCGTGCCGCGGGTAGGGTCGACGACATGAAGATTGAAGTCAACTATGACCTGTGTGAGGCCAACGC
>JBPCTP010000017.1:0-3168 GCA_051011615.1 Microthrixaceae bacterium
GGAATCGCAATGGCGGCTGCGATGAGGGAACTCATGGGTTCTCCTCCAGCCCCTCAACGGGCGGCGGAAGGTCCTCGTCGCCCTCCTGGCCTGCCAGGCGGAGGTCCTCCGGGTCATCCTGCACCCGGTCATCGCCGGTCAGGCTCCACGAGCGCGTCGCGAGGGCCAGCAGGAACGCGGTGACCGCGAACGTGATGACGATGGCAGTAAGGGCGAGTGCCTGGACGAGTGGATCTGAAACATCGACTCCTGCCAGCTCTTCAGCACTGCCGATGGGTACAGGGCCGGGCCGGCCACCCTCGACGAGCAACAACAACACAGCCGCGTGTCCCCACAGCGACAGTCCCAGGAGAATGCGCGTGAGGGTGCGGTCCATCGCCAGCCAGGTGCCCACCGCTGCAAGGCCGGCCGCGCAGACCGCGAGCGCCCAGCTCAAAGTTCGCTCCCGGTGAGCACGGACTCATCGTCGTTGGCCGGCCTGGGACCGGTCCGGACGGCGAGGGCATCGAGGATCGCAACGGCAGATCCGAGCACGACCGCGTACACGCCGATGTCGAACACCAACGCAGAGGTGAACTTCACGGAGCCGAAGACCGGCAGGTCAGTTGTCCAGAGTTGCTGGTCCCCGAATCCGTTTCCGATCCAACCGACGACCACGAGGGTGCCGACGGCGATCGCCAGCCCGAATCCGATCAGGGGTTGGGGTTGTAGCCAGCGCGGCCGGTCGGTCGGCAGGACCCAGTCTCCGGTGAGCAATCGCAGGGCAATGGCGGCCGCGGCGATCAGTCCCGCGATGAAGCCTCCGCCGGGAGCGTTGTGCCCGGCCACCAACATGAACAGCGAGAAGGTTGCGATCAGTGGAAACAGGGCCCGCAGCAGCGAGTCGAGAACCACCGAGCGTTCGGGTGCCGGTTCCGATGTCGGACTGCTGCGCTCCTCACCCCGACTTCGGGGGCCGGCCTCGTAGCGGGTCGCACCGAGCCTGCGCCTGGTGAGACCCGACAGCGCGAGTGCTCCGATGGCGGCGACCGCCACGACGGTTATCTCACCGAGTGTGTCCAGCGCACGGACATCGGTGAGCACCACGTTCACCACGTTCTTGCCACCGCCGACGGGGTCGGCCGTCTCGATCAACCGTTCGGTCGGTGGAGCTGTGGGTCGACGTTGCCCGGCTGTCGCGAGCACCATCACCAGCACCGACGCGCCCACGGCGGCGGACACGAAGATCCGCGCGGCCGCAGGGAGTCTCCCGCCGGGTGCGGCACGGAACTGTTCGGGCAGTCGTCGGAACACGAGTACGAATGCGGCGACGATGACGGTCTCGACCAGCGCCTGGGTGAGGGCCAGATCGGGCGCGCCCTGTACCCAGAACAGCACGGCAACTCCGTATCCGACGACCCCCAACGCCACCACCGCAGCGAGTCGGGTGCGCAGCAAGGCAACGAAGGCCGCAGCTGCGAGCACTATCGCCACCGCCACCAGCTGCGCGCCATCGGCGGCGAGCGCTGCTCCTTCGGGAGCGAGCGAAGCACCGCTCAGCACGACCGCACCGGGCACCACCGAGGTGACGAGGATCACCCCTACGTAGACCGCCAGGCTTCCCGGCTGGATAACCCTCGTCGTGCGATTGGCGAACCTGAACAGGGCGGCCAGGAGTTCGTCGAAGCGGAAGGCGGGCTCGGCGGCGGGCGGTATGTCGCGCTTTTGCAGCAGTGCTGCCAGCGCCGCGCCGAGGGCAAGGGTTGCCAGTGAGATCCCGAGCGCCAGTCCGATCCCAGGCCAGGCCAGCAGCTCGTACACGCCCGCCTTCGGGTTCACCGCGCCGGCAGCCTGCGCGATCCAATCACTCCAGATCGGCGCCACGAGACCGAACAGGATCCCGGTGGCCGCCAACAGAGCGGCGGGGACCCACATGGCCGCGGCCGGGGGAGTCGGTTCCAGTCCGTCCGGGCGTGGTCCCAGGAAGGCTCCGGCGAACATCCGCCACCCGTATGCAACCGCCAGCAGGCCGGCGAGCACCAGCACGGCCACCCCGATCGGACCTGAAATCCCGGTGGCATCGAGTGATGCGACTACCCCTGCTTCCTTGGAGACGAATCCGGCGGTGGCTGGAACGGCAGCCATCGAGAGGACAGCCACCCCCATGAGAGCACCGACCTTCGGCAGGGCGGTCCACAGGCCGCCGATCTCACGCAGGTCCCTGCTGCCGCACTGGTGGTCGATGATGCCGACGCCCATGAATGAGGGCGCCTTGTACAAACCGTGCGCAACGAGCACGGCCAGCGCTGCGAAGAGCGCCTTTGGAGTGCCGACCCCGACCAGGGCGAACATGACGCCGAGGGCGGAGATCGTCGAGAAGGCGAGCAGACGTTTCAGGTCGGTTGCGCTGAGCGCCCGCCACGCTCCCCAGATAGCCGTGGCGCCACCGAACGCCAGCATCGTCGGATACCAGAAGTCGAGTCCCGAGAAGATGGGGTCGAGCCGGATCACCACCCAGACTCCGGCTGTGACCATGGTGGCGGAATGAAGGTATGCCGACACGGGAGTGGGCGCCGCCATTGCTCCCAGCAGCCATCCGTGGAACGGAACCTGGGCGGACTTGGTGAAGGCACCACCCAGTACTCCGATTCCTGCCGCAGCGAGCGCCGCACCTTGAGCCGGTGGTGCGTCCGAGAGCGCCTGGATGGACCATTCCCCGGAGATGATTCCGACCGTCACGAGTCCGAAGAGCAGCGCGAGTCCGCCTCCGCCAGTGACCAACAGTGCCTGCCAAGCGGCGGCGCGCGCGTCGGCGGACTCGTCGTTTGAGCCCCCCAGCAGGAAGGAGACGATCGTGGTCGCCTCCCAGAAGACGAACAGGCCGAGGATCTGGTCCGACCACACGAGCCCGAGCATCGAGGCACCGAAGAGCACGAGCAGCCCTCCGAGGCGGGACGCGGCCGGTCCATCGGCCAGGTACCTCGAGGCGTAGACGAATACGGCGACGCCGACTGAGCAGACCAGCATTCCCATGACCCATCCGAGTGGGTCGAGCTGCAGTGACAACGTGAGTCCCAGCTGCGGAACCCAGGTGAGCGTCTCGGTTGGGTCGGCACCTCCGAAGGTGTCGTAGCCGATCGTGGCCAGCCACACGACGCCGGCCGTCGGGGCCAGCGCACAGATCAGCAG
>JBPCTP010000018.1:0-8952 GCA_051011615.1 Microthrixaceae bacterium
TCAGACGGCCGTTCGCCTCGGCATCGACCTGGGGGGCGTGCAACCGGCGCATCCGGACTCGCCGATCGACCGGGCCGACGTCGAGCGCCATGTGCGTGAACGCCTCGCCGACGCACCAACGACCGAGGTGCGGGCGGCACGCGCTCCCGCCGGGCACGGAGAAGCTCCGCTGCTCCAGGAGCCAACGCAGCGGATCCCGCTGACCGGCATGCGAGGCAGGATCGCCGACCGCATGCATGCCTCGCTTTCGGAGATGGCACAGCTCACCCTCACGATGGACGCTTCGATGGACGCGGTCGTCGCCCACCGGTCCACCTTCGAGGGGGCGACCCGTCCCGGCTACACCGACTACGTGATCGCAGCCGCAGCCCGTGCGCTACGGGAACACCCTGTCATCAACAGCCAGATCGCAGATGGAGCCGTCAACCTGCTCGGTGAGATCAACGTCGGAGTTGCGGTTGCGCTCGACGGTGGGCTCGTGGTGCCCGTGCTCCACCGAGCCGACCAGCTTGACTTCGAGGAGCTTTGCTCGAGGACGACCGGCCTGGCCGCCGCGGCACGTGGGGGAGCCCTCGCCATGGCAGACATCGAGGGTGGCACCTTCTCGGTCACCGCTCTCGGCATGTACGGCGTGGATGCCTTCACACCGGTAATCAATCCTCCCAACACTGCGATCCTCGGTGTCGGACGACTCCGCGACGACATCCGTTGGGTCGACGACAACCCCATCCGATCAAAGACGCTGACCCTGAGCCTCACATGGGACCATCGGGCCTACGACGGCGCTCCGGCCGCCGAGTTCACCGCTGCGGTCCGAGACCACCTGGAGAGGTGGCCCTCGACATGAGTGACCCCGCGTTGCACTACTCCTTCGCCGGCGCGGCAGACCTTGCAGAGGCGGAGCGCGTCGCCCTGTTGGGCGGAAAGGGAGCCGCTGTCGCCCGCATGACGGCGATGGGCCTACCGGTGCCGCCCGGCTTCACGCTCACCACCGAGGTATGCCGACGGGTGAACACCGACGGTTGGTTCGCCGGGCTCGACGGCTCGATTGCCGCCGGGATCGCAGACCTGGAGCAATCGACCGGGCGCACACTGGGCTCGGCATCCTCACCGCTGCTCGTGAGCGTTCGATCCGGCGCAGCGGTGTCGATGCCCGGGATGATGGACACCGTGCTCAACGTCGGGATGACCGGCGCCGCATGCCGTGGCCTGGGCGAATCCACCGGCGACCACTGGTTCGCCTGGGACACCGCACGCCGGTTCGTGCAGTCCTATGCCTCGATCGTGCTGGGCGTGCCCGCCGATCTGCTGTCGCGGATCAGCGACGACTGCCTGGGCGACGATGAGGGTCGGTCGCTCGATGAGGACGCGCTGGCGGCAGCCACCGCACGAATGCGCAAGGTGCTCGCCGAGCAAGGCCACGAGATCCCCGACGACCCGCTCCGGCAGGTCCGCCAAGCCGTGGCGGCGGTGTTCAGTTCGTGGCGTTCGGAGCGCGCCCACACCTACCGCCGGGTGGAGGGAATCGACGAGTCGCTCGGAACCGCGGCAACCGTGCAGATGATGACCTTCGGCAATCTCGGGGAACGATCCGGCACCGGAGTCGCGTTCACCCGAGACCCATCGACGGGTGAACCGGGGCTCGTGGGCGACTTTCTCGTGCGCGCCCAGGGCGAGGACGTGGTGGCTGGCACACACTCGACGATGCCGGTTTCGCAGATGCGGTCCCTGTGGCCCGAGCTAGCTGACCATCTCGAGGAGGTCGCGTCGACGCTCGAGATGGACCTGGGTGACATGGCGGACATCGAGTTCACCGTGGAGGACGACAAGCTCTGGCTGTTGCAGGTGCGTCGCGGCAAGCGCAGCCCGGCTGCCGCCCTGCGGATCGCAATCGACCTTGCGGAGGACCCGGCGTTCGATATGACACGCGCGCAGGCGGCGAAGTCGATGGCCGACATCATTGCGAATCCGCCGCGGCGAACCAACGCAGCGGCGCCCGACGATCCAGACCACCTTGTGCTGGCCGAGGGCATCGCCGCGTCGCCCGGAAGGGTTTCCGGCCGTCTCTGCGTGGACATCGACGACGCAATCGAGGCCGGCACGCGCGGCGAATCACTGATCCTCATCAGGAAGGAGACCTCTCCGGCAGACGTCGCCGGCATGGCAGAGGCGGCCGGCCTGGTGACGACTCTCGGAGGTCTCGTCAGCCACGCAGCCGTCGTGGCGAGGGGTTGGGGCATCCCCGCGATCGTGGGTGCATCGCAGATCACGGTGCTGGGCGACGGAGTCCGCGTCGACGGGAAGCACTACCCGGTCGGCGAGGTCCTCACCGTGGACGGGGCGCGGGGCACCCTGATGCTGGGCGAACACCCGGCGGAAGAGTCCGAGATCGAAGAGGTCGCCATACTTCGCCGCTGGCAGGCCGACGCGAACCCCCTGGATGCCACGCGGGATCCATCGGCACCGGCACCCGCAACGACGTCGAATGCCGATTCAGCCGGTTCGGCCGTGCCTTTCTCGACCCAGGAATGCGAACGCGTGCTGGCGCTGAAGGGTGCGGCGACGACCGACGTGGTTGCCGATGTGCTGGGTTGCGATCGGGAACTGGTCCGAGAAGCGGTGGCGCAGCTGGTGGCCAGCGGGGAGGCCCAGGAGCTGCCCGGCGACCGGGTGCGCCTGATGCCCCCCGCACTCGATCGCGTACAGGCGATCTACGAATCGGAGTCGACCAGGCTCTCGGTGGTGATCGAACCGCTGTGGGACGACTTCCACCGATTGAACGACCTGCTCAAGGAAGTTGTCACTGCCTGGCAGATCCGTTCACTTGCGGGCGAGGAGGTACCGAATGACCACACCGACTCCGACTACGACGCGGCGGTCATCGTGCGGCTGCGCGAGGAGGTGCACTGCGGGATCGTGCCGATCATCGACTCGGTTGGACACTCAGAGCCTCGCCTCAACAGGTACGCCCAACGTTTGACCACATCGGTCACGCTGCTGGAGGCAGGCGACTCCGAGATGCTCGCCCATCCCTTGCGCGACAGCTACCACACCGTGTGGTTCGAACTGCACGAGGAGCTGATCCGGCTGTCCGGCCGAACCCGTGCCGACGAGGCCGCGGCGGGTCGGGGCTGAGGGGCGTCAGTAGAAGCCGGACCAACCGCGGCCGCAGCCTCACCGAACGCCGACTCATCGGGTCCGAACAACCTCTGGTTTGGGTCTGCGTCGGCGCTGAGGCCGGAGGTGACCCATGACCGTTCCAATCTGACACCGGGACCGATATCCTTGACCATGCAACGATCACTTGGAGGTCGGGATGCGCCAAGAGCCCAAACGGGAATCGTGGACAGGTTCGTCCGGTACCCGGGCACGGGTGCTCCTGGAAGGCGGTACTGAGTACCCGCCATCGGTGATCGCACCCATCATCGAACGCCACGGCTTCGAGGTTCGGACCTGTGAGGGAGCGACACCCGAGCACGGGTGCGACCTGCTCGACAACGGTGCCTGCCCGCTTGTCGACGGTGCAGACGTGGTCGTCAACCTACTGACGACCCGCGGTGCAGCACCGAGAGTGCTCGATGCCGTCACAGGGGTGCGAAGGCCCCCTGGCGTGGTCGCAACCCGGGCGGCCGCCGCAACGCATGCCGGACCGGTCACCGTGATCCCCGGAGCTGTCACGAGATCCAAGCTGATCAGGGCCATCGACGAAGCACTGCGGCGATCACCAGAACCCATGCCCGCCTGGGGAGACGGCTTCTGCTGACGCACATGGTCGGAACCGGGTGACTGTCAGGGATTTGCCGGTTCAGCCCTGGCGACGACAGACAGGTCGCACATACGCCTTTCGGCCCCGAGCCAACTGCTTGCCGTTACCCGCAGCCCTTTCTTCGCAGGGAAGGAATGGCGCATCCGCCCGGTTGACCCATCCATGCTTGCGATTGGGACGACGCCGTGACCGACCAACGACCTGCCGCCGAAGGAGTGGCACCGGGGACCGCCGTGCCGTCCCCGGTCGGAAACGGCCACGCAGTTGCGTGCCCCAGGCGCGTTCGAGGTCTGCTCGAAGGGGAGACGTTCGTCGACACCCGCTCCGCCTGGTACGGCTGGGAGCACCCCTGGTATCCGCAGTTCCACATCCCGGATGCCGACATCGACACAGGTCGCCTCGCTGCCACCGGCGAGTCGGTCAGCAATGCCCTGGGACGCTTCGAACTACACGACCTGGTTGCCGCAGCCGGGAAGAAGCCGGCCGCTGCGAGGCAACTGCTGGAACCGGCGGGCGAGCTGCCCGCAGGCATGTGGTTCGTCGAATGGACCGCCCTCGACGCTTGGTACGAGGAGGACGAGCCGGTCTACTCGCACCCCCGCAGCCCCTATGTGCGTGTTGACGCGATTCGGGCGTCCCGGGCCCTCGATGTCCGCTTCGGCGACATGGTCATCGCGGAGGCGAACAGCGTCGTGGAAGTCTTCGAGACGGGGTTGCCGGTCCGTCACTACTTCGACCCGACTGCGGTGAACTGGGCGACGTTGAGTCCATCGGAAACGACTGCTGTGTGTCCGTACAAGGGGTTCACATCCGGGTACTGGACCATGACCGAAGATGACCAGCGGCGAGACGTGGCGTGGTCATACGGATTCCCGACTCGCGAACTCGCACCCATCGCTGGACTGGTGTGCTTCGACGACAGCATCGTCGAGATCACCGAGCGCGAACCGGGGTGACGGCATTGGGCAAGTATGTGGGACATGAGCGCCGAACCGCCCTACAGCCGAACCCGAACCGCAGCCGGACTGCTCTTCCTCGCAGGCATCCTGGGACGTGATGACGGCGGGCTGCCCGACGGGTTCCGCGCCCAGCTGGATCAGGCCTTCTACAACCTCGAAGATCAGCTGGCCGACCACGATGTCGGCACCGTCGATGTGGTTCGGCTCGTCGTTTTCCTGACTGACATCGAAGACACGGCTGATCTCAACGAGAGCTTCATCGAGCACTTCGCCGAGCCCCGACCCGTGCGCAGCACCGTTGCGGTGTCAGCGCTGCCCGGGGGTGCGCTCGTGGAGATCGAAGCCACCGCTTCGATCTGACCCAGTCGTCAGACGGCGTGATCGGCCCACGAACGAACCCGGTTGTCAGGACGCAATCCACATACCTGTGATCGGGTGGCCGCCACCGAGTATCTCGGTGGGTGCTGATCCGTCGGGCAGATTCGGACCGAACACACCGTTGATGCCATCCACGTCGTCCGCGGTTGCAATCACCGCATTCACCCAGACTGTCCACACGTTGTAGAGCTGTTCTGCGAAGTAGCGGTTCAGCTCCTCGTAGATCTCGGTGCGCTTGGCCGGATCGGTCTCGACGCGGCCCTCCTCGAGCAGGCGGTCGATCTCGGGATCCTCCATCTTGTTGAAGTTCGTGGGGAGCCCCGAGGCCCACCAGATGTACTGGGTGTCGGGGTCATCGCCGGGGTGTTGGCGCCAGTCGAGCATTTCCCAGTCGTCGCCCAGCGCCGTGTCGATCTCGGCGGCCTGTTCCACCTGGCGGATGTTCATGGTGATCCCGGCCTGCTTGAACTGCTCCTGTACGAACTGGGCGGTCTGGATCGAGGTTCCGGTGTTGAGGATCACGGCGGTGAACTCGAAGGGTTCTCCCGTCTCCGATTCGTACTGCGCGACCAGGTCCTTTGCCATCTCCAGGTCGTGCTCCGGCATCCCGGTGTCCTCGAGGTAACCCATCACTCCCGGGGCGAAGGGACCCGAGGCGATCTCGTTGATGTCGAGGTAGACCACCTGTCGCATCTCCTCGCGGTCGAGCGCGTAGGCCGCCGCCTGGCGAGCGAGGATGTTGTTGAACGGCGCCTTGCCGGAGTTGAACAACAAATAGCTGGACTCTGCACCGGCCGTGCTCTCGTAGATCTTCACGTCTCCGTCGTCAGCCGCCGCGCGCAGGGCCTCGGTTTCCGAAGCGGACGTGTTGTGGAGGGCGTTTATGTCACCCGAGAGGAGCGCGTTGGTCCGCACGGTCGGCTCGGTGATGGTCACGAACTCAACCTCGTCCAGGTAGGGCAGCTGGTTGCCGTCGGAGTCGGACATCCAGTAGTTCTCGTTGCGCGTGGCACTCAGCGTGTCGCCCGGCACCCAGTCCTCGAACACGAACGGACCGGTACCGATCAGGTCGGAGTCACAGAACTCCTGGTCGTCCAACTGTGCCTGGGCCATGATCCCGATGCGGCCGGAGTAGTAGAGATACGCCGGAAAGGCTGGCCACGGCGAGGCCGTGGTGACCGTCAGGGTGAGGTCATCGACGATATCGACCGATGTCAGGTTCTCGAAGACGAACACGGTCAGCAACGGCTGGCGTGCGGGGTACTCACCGCGGTAGGCATCCAGGTTGTTCTTGACGACCTCCGCCGTCAGATCCGTGCCGTCGTGGAACTTCACCCCTTCGCGCAGCGTGATCGTCCACTGGTCGAAGGTCTCGTTGGGCTCGACGGACTGGGCGAGGAACGGCACGTATTCACCGTCGGCGTTCGGGGCCGTGAGTGTGTCGTAGATGGCCTTGGCCACCTGGATGCCCGAGATCGCGAGCTCAGCCTCCGGCAGACACCAACCCCCGGAGTTGGCGGCTTCGATGGCATAGCGCAGCTCGCCGCCGTAACTGGGCTCACCTTCCGCCGCCGTCTCGGTTTCGGTGCCGTCGCCGTCCTCCGAAGATCCGTCGTCACTGCCACAGGCTCCCGCCAGAAGGGCGAGCACGGCCAGCATCGACGCGAAGAGGCTCGCTCGGCGCACGGTTCTGCGGTGCCCCGGAAGATGATCGGCCGTGCGTGGCTCCGGTGGGAGCACTGATGCTTCGTTGCAGCGAGAATCAACCATGCCGCAACAATAACGACGGTCGGACATCGAGGGTGCCGCGACGCGCTCCAGCAGCAACATGGCAGATGGCAGACTCTCGGCCGTGCGAACTGACCGCCTGCCACTCAGCTACGCCGAATGCCGGGAGCGATTCCGTCTTGCGGCAAGGCTCGCCGGCACAGCCACCGAGTCACACGAGATCGAGGAACGCGGCCCCGACGGAGCGGAGCTGTTCGTCGATGTGGCCCGTATCGGTTCGGCGGATGCCAGCTCGGTGCTGCTCCTGCTGTCAGGCGTCCACGGAGTGGAGGGCTTCGTGTGTTCGACGCTTCAGTGCGAACTTCTGGAGCAGCTCGGTTCCGAGCCAGTCCGGTTGCCAGATGGAGTGGCTGTTGTCTTCGTGCACGCCGTCAATCCGTGGGGCATGGCGTGGTGGCGTCGCCAGAACGAATCCAACGTGGACCTCAACCGCAATTGGGGTCGTAGCGACATCGAACCGCATCCGAACGACCCCTATGACGAGATCCATGACATCGCCTGCCCCGACGATGATGAGATGCCCTCGGTTGATGCCCTGTTGGTCACGGCGCTGGAGATGGTGGCCGAGAAAGGCGAGAGGTGGATCAAGGACGCCATCACCGGCGGCCAGTACACCCATCCCGACGGCCTGCACTTCGGTGGCGACCGAACCGAGGAGTCCAACCGCATTCTCGAGTCGATTGCCGACCAGCACCTGTTGAACCTCGACAGCCTTTTGGTGGTGGACCTGCACACGGGACACGGCCCGAGCGGTGAGCTGACACATCTGTCGAAGTACCCACCCAACAGCGAGGGCGACAGTTTCCTACGCGCCGCGTTCGGGGACGCGGCGATACACGCCACAGTTGGCAATCCGCAGACCCAGACCGGCGAGAAGGTCGGCCAGATCGCCGGAGGGATGCTCCGACGGGCTGATCCCCGCAACGGCTACTGCACGACCATCGAGTTCGGGACTGCATCGGACGAGGAACAACTGGCTGCGACCTACCACGAACAGTGGGTGTACCGGCACGGGGACCGGACGGTGGACGCGCATGCCGATGCCATCTGGGCCTACCGTTGCTGCTTCACACCGGATGACGCCCAATGGGAATCAGCATCGCTGGCCGCCGGTCGTGAACACCTGGCGAGCGCCGTCAGCGCCATTGTGGAGATGGACCATTGACAGCGCAAGCGACGCTGGCCGTGTGCGGGCTGCTGCACGAGTCCAACGCGTTCGCCGACTCACCGACCACGCTCGATGACTTCCTTCGACTCGACGCCGAAGCAATTCGCCTCATCGGCCCCACATCGGGAACCGAGGTCGGAGGGGCCATGCTGGCGGGCAAGGAACTGGGCGCGCGCGTGGAGCCAACCACGTTCGCTTTCGCCCTCAGTTCCGGACCGGTGGAGGACCAGGCCGCGACTGCACTTGTGACTGAGTTGGTGAGCGGAATCGCGACCCTTTGTGAGACCGAGGCGGTGGATGCAGTCGTTGCCTGCATGCACGGCTCGATGTGTGCGGCAACAGATCCCGATGTCGAGGGTACGGCCCTGACCGCGCTGCGGACCGCGGTCGGGCCCGATGTGCCGATCGTTGTGACAATGGACTGGCATGCAACGGTCACCGAACCGATGGTCGAGGCAGCCGACGCCCTCATCGCGTATCGCACCTATCCCCACATCGACCAGGAAGCACGCGGACGCGAGGCCGCCACGCTGGCCATGCGGCTGGCTGCAGGTGAAGAACAGCTGCACTCCCGGTGGATCCCGACGCCGATGATGGTTGCCGGACCGGCGACGCGACACGACCATCCGACCATGGCGGCGTTGCTCGCCACAGCAGAGGCAGAGTCGGAACGAAACGCTGGCATTCTCACCTGGAGTGTGGCACCGGGCTTTGCACGCAGCGACTCGGCAAACAGTGGTGCACATGTATACGTCGCGGGATCCGACAAGGCCGAAGTCGACGCCCTCGCGGAGACGCTCGCCTGTCAGCTGTGGTCCATGCGCGACGACTTCGAACCCGACCTCGTATCCGTGGAGGAAGCGATGCAGCGAGCTTCGGAGTTGGTGGAGGCC
>JBPCTP010000019.1:0-3644 GCA_051011615.1 Microthrixaceae bacterium
GCGGCCCGCGGGGTTCCACCGCCAGCCATCAGCGTGCCGGCCCCTTCCGCCGTGTAGTTCCCTCGCACCAGATACTTGCCCATCGAAGCCCCCTGCCCCATTTCGGCCCGACCAGAGTGGTCGAGCAAACTCCCATGAAATCCGACCGAGCGTCGCGCGTCAATCCCTGGCGATGGCCCCGGGACTCGGTGAACGCAACCGTCGGGCGGTCATCGACACGCTACGACGGCTGGCTGACATCGAGCGGTCGAATCGACGGCATCCGTCGAGACGGCAGTGACGGTCGAAGGTGCCGCTCTCGGAATCGTCACGCTCCGGAAAGCGTGTCCTGATACCAAGCGAGGCGGTACTTGCATCGGCGACTGATCGGGGGGCCCTTGAGAATGGCCGTGTGCTTGTCATCGATGTCGACCAATGCGTCAGATCGGCCGCACGAGCTGCACGTGAAACCCCTGATCTTTCGCCAGAGGCTGACCTTCGGCTCCACCGGGCTGACCTCGGGTCGTCTACGTCGTTCTCGCGCAAGAATCTCTTGTTGCCGGTGGTGCTGTCCAGTCCGTGAGTCCTGGGGTGGGGCCCCCGAGACCGTCATCGCGTTACATCCTTCCTGTCACCCATCCAAACAAGACAGTGCTGAGAGGGCAAGCGACCGGGCGGTGATCGACCCGCTGCGCCGGCTCGCCGAGGTTGAACGGACGAAGCGCCTGCACCTGTCACAACGGCGGCAACCTTGATCAGGCTTCGGCGAACCACCGATCGCTGACGATCCCCACCGATCCCGACACAATCCATGAGATCACGACCACTCCAGGGGAGATATCGGAGTGAGCGGCGCTCCGCTGAGGTCGCCGCTCTAAGAAACCGAGGGATTGGCCGCCTAGCCCCTGGTCAGATGTGGGTGCAATGGTGAGGCAGCCTGTAAGCGGGATTTCGGGGATGGGAACCCTGCGATCCTCTCGGTTCCTCGGCGTACCACATGACCAGGGGTTTCGTCCCCCGGGCGTTCCCCCGCATTTCCCACCGTTTCTCGGTGAGCTGTGACTGAGAAGTGACTGAGCTGGCCCCGGTTGTCACGGTCCACAAGCGGGTCGAGGCGCTGCGGTAGTGCACCGTTGACTTCGGGCCGCGCTGAGGGAACACCGCAAGCACCCTGACTCGTGATGAAACAAATTGTCATCCAGTACAGCGTGCGCTTCGTAGAAGTTGTGTCACCTACAAACCCATTGAGGAGAACAATCATGCGTAAGAAGATTGCAGTCGCACTCACCGCCGGCGTCGCCGCCGCCACCGTAGGCCTCGGAGCCACCGGCACCGCCAACGCCGCCCCGAAGAACGCGGGCGCCGCGTGCGTCCAGGACGGCATCGGCTTTCTGAAGGCCAACGGTCTGCTGCAGCAGGCCGCCCAGAAGAAGATTGACTACAGCACGCTCGGCCCGGATGGTGCAGGACTCATTCGCGTCCAACTCCCGGAAGGCTCGTTCCTGCCTCTGGGGCAGGTCGTGAAGCTCCACACGCAGAACCCTGCGCTCTTCACGTGGTGCGGCTGATCAGTCCAACGCCTTGACCTCCTGAGCGATACTCGCCCGCCCGTCCTCCGTCGGGCGGGCGAGCGTCGCTCCGGGGACATGCAGCCGAGTGGCGACCGCGCGCGACACCCCTCAGTCATGCTCGCCACGGTGGACGCCGACCCAGAGGAACTCGAGCAACTCGCCCGCTCCGTGGCGATGGCCCCGGTCCTCGGCGATCGTGACCGACAGGCCGTGATCGACGCGTTGCGCCGGCTCGCCGAGGTTGAACGGGCGAAGCGCCGGCACCCGTCACGGCGGCGGTGACGTTCGATCGTTGACGGCACGACGTGCCAAGTGTCATGTTGCCGAGTGCTGGGACGTTCAGGATTAGGGACACCAACTGGCGGGGCGGGGACCTCGTCGGGACTCAACAGAAAAGGGGATTCCTATGTCCGCCATGCGTCGTCTTGTTGCTGCCACAGCAATCGCTGGTGTTGCGACCGTTTCGGTCGTCGGCTCGGCCTCGGCAGGGTCAAAAGCTCAAACCTGTCCGGGAGGTCTGACGAGTGGTATCGCATCATCGTGGCCCTTCGCTCACGACAAGGACAGCGCCGCGGCCGACGAGTTTGCGCCTCCATTCGGCGGCGGGTTCGGCAAGTGGGTAGGAATCTTCGTGCCGGAGGCGCCCAATCCTGGCGCGTTCGTCCAGTTCGCCAAAGCTACGGACTGCATACCGCCTGAGGACTGAGGGCACTAGGCCGAACCCAGGCCCGCCGTGTTGAGTCCCGCCGCCGTGAGGCACCCGCCGTTGGAGCGGCGGAACGCACCCGACCTTCCCCCGCCGCCTGCACCGCCGCAGAAGCAGCGCAACCCGTGAAGGTCTTTGCTGGGCCGACGAGCGCTGCGAAGCCTGCCGAGCAGGGCCTCGGGAAGTCTCTGTCGGGTAGCGCGCAGGCTGCCGGTGCCGGATTCGGTCAGACCATCGCCTGGTTCGCCGGTCCCGACTCTCCGCTGCCGGTAGACCGCTGGGGGCAGGCAATTCACAACCTGCAGAGAGGTGAAGCGGGGCCCCCTTACCAAGAGGTCTGCAACACACCTGAGTAGACGCTGGGCGGTGCGTGGTCGAGACGTCGTCCCTGCTCGCCGAGGGTGCCCCGTTGTCGGCGGTCGCCGGTCACCTCGGCGACACCGTGGAAACGATCAGCCGCACCTACGTCCACTGGTTGCGTGACGATCGCGACATTCCCGCGGCGGTGCTGTCCCGCATGTTGCGGCCACAACTCGAGGTCGTCGCAGAGGCGGTCGGGTCGTGAGTACCGTTGTCCGCCACGTACTGGTGGATGTCCTCGAGCTGGATTCGGGTCAGTTCAGCATTCACGCCACTGGCGTCCCGTGCCCCTACTGCGGAGCGTCGCCGGGTCAGCGGTGCCACGCCGTGGACGGCACGGTTGAGTTCTTGCCGGTGTCCGGTCATCGCGCTTGGAACGACGAGCACGAGGGGCGCAAGCGGCTGGCGGCCCGAATCCCGTCAAACCTCATCAGGTGAGAGCGAGGATTGTGACTCGATTGTGACTCGGTGAGGGTTTCGGCGAGCGAAAGCGTCGCATCACCCCTGGTCAGATGTGGGTGCAATGGTGAGGTGGCCTGTAAGCGGGATTCTGTGGCGCCCGGATCGCTCCGGGCCGGTGACCATCCATCTGTGCGGCCTACCCGAGGGTGTCCGAGTCATCCGAAGATGATCCGGACGGACGGGCCGCCCGTATCCTCTGCTCGGCCTTGCTCCGGGCGGGGTTTACCGAGCCGACGACGTCGCCGTCGCCGCTGGTGCGCTCTTACCGCACCGTTTCACCCTCACCTGTGACCAGCGCAGTGCGCTGGTCCATCGGCGGTCTGCTCTCTGTTGCACTTGTCCGTCAGGTCGCCCCGACCTGGCTCTCGCCAGCACCCTGCCCGATGGAGTCCCGACTTTCCTCGACGATGCAGCACGCATCGCCGCGGTCACCCGGCCACCTCACCATTGCAGCGCTCACTCTAGAGCCGCGATCAGGCGGAACCGGCGGTGTCGACCCAGGGTCCGACTCCGCTGATGCGGTCGATCGTCACGCGAACGACGACCGCCGACGCCGACTCGCGCAG
>JBPCTP010000020.1:0-3583 GCA_051011615.1 Microthrixaceae bacterium
CCATCGCCTTGAGTGTGTTGATGAGTGTGACGGCTTCGGCACCCGCATCCGAGACGGCGGCCGCAACCTCGACCATGCGGTCCGTGTTCGCGGACAATTTCGCCCATCGGGGCCTACCGGCGCCGGCGGTGGCGGCTACCACCTCGGCAGCTGTGGCGGGGTCGTGGGCGAAGAGATGGGACCCTCCGTCGAGGTTCGGACACGACAGATTCACCTCCACCGCGACCACCTGGTCCTCCAGGTCGCTGATCGACTCAGCGGCGAGGCGGTAGTCGTCGACGTGGCGACCCCAGATGCTCGCCACAACAGTTGCACCTGTGGCCAGCAGAGCCGGCAGCTCGTTGCGGCGCCAGAAGTCGATCCCGGCACCCTGCAGGCCGACACTGTTGACCATGCCCGCTGCGCTCGGGTGAACCCTGGGCGCCGGGTTGCCGTCCCACGGCTCGGCCATCATCGACTTGACCACCACCGCACCAAGGGACGCCAGATCCATGTGTGCCGAGAGCTCATCTCCGTGGCCCGAGGTTCCCGAAGCGGTCATCACCGGCGCGCTGAGACTGATGGCGCCAATGCGAACGCGGGTGTCAACATCTGTACTCAAGTAGCTGACGCATCCGTTGTGCGGTGTCCATGCGACTGGTCTCGCCCCGAACCCGGCATCGAGTGATGCGCCTGGAGCGACTTGACCGAGAGGTCGCGACTGATCCAGTCGGCGATGCCGTTGGCTGCCGCAAGCGCAGCGGCAGCGGTCGTGAGCAGCGGAACCTTGTTCTCCGCTGCAGCACGCCGCAGGTGGGCGCCATCGGCGCGCGGTCCACGGCCACGGGGACTGTTGACCACGAGCTGCACCTTGCCACCCGAAATCAGCTCGACTCCGTCGGACGCGTCGAGCGCGTCCTGCGTCGTGCTGACCGATGCGTCGGGCACGCTGACCTTCGCCACTTCGGCTGAGACCTCGACCCCGTTGTCGCGGAGATACCCAGCCGTGCCCGCTGTGGCCAGCAACTCGAATCCCAACTCCGAGAACCGCTGCGCAGCTGCAAGTCCGGTCGGCTTGTCGCGATCCGCCAGTGACATGAACACTGTGCCGGAAGTGGGCAGGATCTCCCCAGCCGCCAGCTGGCTCTTGGCGAACGCCATGCCCACCGAGTCGTCTATGCCCATCACCTCGCCGGTGGAGCGCATCTCGGGACCCAACAACGCATCGACATCGGGGAACCTGTTCCAGGGCAGCACGGCTTCCTTCACCGCGATGTGTCCGCCTTCGGAAGCAGGAACCAGCAGGCCTTCGGCTCGCAGTTCATCCAGAGTGGCTCCGCACATGACCCGGGAGGCCACCTTCACCAGCGGCACGCCGGTGGCCTTGGCCACAAAGGGCACCGTCCGGCTCGCCCTGGGGTTGGCCTCGATCACGAACACCTGCGCCCCGCCGGTTGAACCACCGACCCGCTTCACGGCGTACTGCACATTGATGAGGCCGCACACATCCAGCTCCGTGGCGATCCGCCTCGTGTAGTCCTCGATGACCGAGATCGTCTCGGGAGCCAGGCCCAACGGCGGAATCACGCAGGCCGAGTCGCCCGAGTGGACACCGGCTTCCTCGACGTGCTCCATGATCCCGCCGATGATCACTGCCCCCGTCGAGTCACGGATCGCGTCGACATCGACCTCGGTGGCGTCTTCGAGGAAACGGTCCACCAGTACGGGCCGCTCCGCGGAGAGCCCGCCTTCGCGCCCCAGCGATCCCGCTCCGAGAATTGCCTGCCAGGCGCTGGCGAGGTCCTCGGGGCCGTAGACGATCTCCATCGCCCTGCCACCCAGCACGTAGGACGGGCGCACCAGCGCCGGGTATCCGATCCGTTCGACGATGCCATGTGCACCTTCGAGGCTGGTGGCCGTGCCACCCGCGGGTTGGGGAATCTCCAGGCGTGCACACAGCGACGCCCATTCCTCGCGGTCCTCCGCCGCATCGATGCTGGCCGGCGGGGTACCGAGCACCAGCTCCGGGGGCAGCGACTCGGCCAGCTTGAGAGGGGTCTGCCCACCGAGGGAGACGATCACACCTTCGAGCGATCCGCCACCCTCGGCGGCCGAACGTTGCTCGGCGTCTATGACGTTGAGCACTCCCTCGGTGCTGAGGGGCTCGAAATAGAGTCGATCCGATGTGTCGTAGTCCGTGGACACAGTCTCGGGATTGCAGTTGACCATGATCGTCTCGTAGCCGGCCTCGGCGAGCGCGAAGCAGGCGTGAACGCAGCAATAGTCGAACTCGATGCCCTGTCCGATGCGGTTCGGGCCGGATCCGAGGATGATCACCTTCTTGGCATCCGAAGCGCCGACTTCACTGTCGTCCTCGTAGGTGCCGTAGTGGTACGGCGTATCCGCAACGAACTCGGCAGCGCAGGTGTCCACCGTCTTGTAGGTCACCTCCACGCCGGCCGCCAGACGAGCCGCACGCACCTGCGCGTCGTCCAGGCCCCATAGATGGCCGAGCTGGCCGTCGCCGAAACCGAGAGACTTGGCGCGGCGCCAGTCCCGCGCGGTCATGGACCCGAGCGCGGCGTCGCTTCTCCCGTGGGCATCGAGGGCCTCGCGTTCCTCGATCATCAGCTGTATCTGGTCGAGGAACCACGGGTCGATCCGCGAAGCGTCGTAGACCTCTTCGATCGACACCCCGCGACGCAGCAATGACTCGACCTCGTAGATCCGCTCGGGAGTGCCGATAGCCGCACGCGCCATCAGTTCCGGCGTGGGAACTGCTTCGAAGGCAGCCTCGCCGGGATCACAGTTGAGCCCGCCACGGCCGTGTTCGAGTGACCGCAACGCCTTCTGGAGCGACTCGGGGAACGTCCGTCCTATCGCCATGGCCTCGCCCACCGACTGCATCTGGGTGCCAAGCCGATTGGTGACTCCGGGGAGCTTCTCGAAGGCCCAGCGAGGCACCTTGGTGACCACGTAGTCGATGACCGGTTCGAAGCTCGCCGGGGTCTTGCGGGTGATGTCGTTGGGGATCTCGTCCAGCGTGTAGCCGACCGCCAGACGTGCCGCCATCTTCGCGATCGGGAATCCCGTCGCCTTGGAGGCCAGGGCCGAGCTGCGCGAGACCCGTGGATTCATCTCGATCACCAGGCGCTCACCGCTGTCCGGGTCGACCGCGAACTGTACGTTCGATCCGCCGGTCTCGACCCCGACCCTGCGCATCACCGCAAACGTGGCATCGCGCATCTCCTGGTATTCCACGTCGGTGAGGGTCTGTGCCGGAGCGACGGTGATCGAGTCCCCGGTGTGCACCCCCATGGGATCGACGTTCTCGATCGAACAGATGATCACGCAGTTGTCCGCGTGGTCCCGCATCACCTCGAGCTCGTATTCCTTCCAGCCCGCTATCGACTCCTCGATGAGCACCTCGGTGATCGGACTGGCGTCCAGCCCCGTCGAGACGACCTTGTCGAACTCCTCGGCAGTACTGGCGATGCCCGTACCGCGGCCACCCAGGATGTACGCCGGGCGGATGATGATCGGCAATCCGATCTCGGCGACGATCTTGCGCGCCGTCTCCATGTCGTGCGCGACGCCCGAGCGC
>JBPCTP010000021.1:0-11392 GCA_051011615.1 Microthrixaceae bacterium
GTTCGGCCTTCATCGACCACAGGCATTGCTGCCGGACTTCCTTCGTCACGGCCGTCGGTGAGTCCATTCCAGAGGTCGTTGACGAAGGGTGGTCCGGCCAGCAGGGCCCCGTCGACGGGGGAGTTGATGATATTGATCGACGACAGGATGGCCTCGACGCCGAAGGAGCCAAGGGACAGCCCGAACAGATACAGGTCAGGTCGCGAGTCCTCCGGGAGACCGGACCAGTAGTCGTGAATGGTCTCGAACACCACCAACGAGGTCTCCTCGGTGACCTTCTGGTCCGCGATCAGTGAAATGAAACTCGGAAGGTACGAGTACTGGACACCAGCGATCGCCGTGTCACCGTTGTGGAGGTACTCGAATGAATCCACCGCATTCGGCGTCAGGTATCCCGTACCCGTGGTCGTCGCGACCACCAGAGCACTGCGCTCGAAGGCACCGGTCCGTTGCAGTTCCTCGAGCACGAGGTCTGCGCGGTCCTGGAGATCGTCACCAGACTTGAGGCCGGCGTATACCCGGATCGGGGTGAGCGCGCCGCCTCCGTGGTAGCCGTTCAGTTCATCCACATCGGGCCCACCCGCCACGAAGGAGCGACCCTGACGACCGAGGGTGTCCCAGGCGACGCTTGATTCCGGGCTCCCCGACCGCTCAGGGGCTTCCGGTTGGGTAACTCCCTCGTCGGTCGAACCGTCGACAGTCGAGAAAGCCTGGTTGCTGGCCTCGAAGGCAACGTCGACGAGCACACCGCTCACCAGCCCGAGAAGAAGCACGACGACGATTGCGATTCCGGCGACCCGTGACACCCGGGGCGGCACATGTCGATCGAGCCAGCGGGCCACCCAGCGGAAGAGCTTCCTGATGGCCCGGCTCACGGTCAGGATCAATCCGGCGACCACCACGGTCGCGATCGCGATCGGCAGCCAGACCGTCGGCGTGATCGAGTCCATGCCGAACAGATCGCGGACCTCGTTCTGCCATCCAACCTGTCGCCAGATCGACAGCACCGTCACGACACCGACAACCCCGCTGGCAAGGATGATCCCGTTGCGCCTCGATGCGCTGTCTTGTTGCGGCCATGGGAGTCCGAGGTACCCCCATAGCCATCGCCCCGAGACGCCGAGGCCGTAGCCGATCATGAATGTCACGCCGGACACGAAACCTTGGAACACCGGTGAGCGCGGCAGCAGCGAAGGTGTCAGCGAAACCGCGAAGAAGAACCATCCGACCAGCAGCCCGACGTTGGAGAAGCGCAACGAGAAGACCTTCGGCAGATCACCAACCTCTGACCCCGATCGCTCCTCTTCGGAGACCGACCCGGAGTCCGAGTCCGTCATGCCGGCGTCCTGCTCTGGTGGAGACTCACCCTCGGGCGATCTGTCGGCGCGGGAAGTCTCCGACTCGTCGGTGCTCACGGGCAGTCGGACAGCGTCGAGTACACCGCTGCCGCCGAGGTGCCGACCGCCTCCACGGCGAACGCCAACGCCGAGACGTTGTCGGCCGTGATTCCGCCCTCCAGGCCCTCCAAGGCCGACTCGAGGTCGGCCAGTGACTGCTCGAGCGAGTCGACGTCGTCGGCAGCGGCTTCGCTCGCTGTCTCGTCCAACACGGCCACATCGTCGATGACTGACTCGATTGCAGCCTCGAGCCCGTTCGTACCCTCGGCGATCAAATCGAGTTCGACCAGCGAGGTGACGCTCGCCTCGAGGTCCTCGCCCGCCGCGCAATACCGCTCCTGCGCCGATTCTCCGTCATCGTCGCCACAGCCCGACACCACAGAGGCAAGCAACACGCCTGCGAGGAGCCCTGCAATCGCCCGGACTCGCTTTGCGTGTGACATGGGGTCCCTTCTCGTCGATCGGGTCAGGGGTAACGGTCCACCGCCAAGCGATCATATCCATCGCCGCGGTGCTCCGCATGTGTCGCCTGTGTTCCCCGAGAATCGTTACGGCGGGACTGGTCTACGCGGCGCTCGACGCCGTCGACCAACGGATCGAGCCGCCATGCGAGGCGACATCGCAGTGCAGGGCGGGGCAAGCTGGGCCGATGGAGGAGTTCTCCCTGCACACCATCGCGATGGCGATCTCGATCCTTGCGGTGCTCGTGCTCGCTGCAATCAGCATCCGCAGCCACGTCGCGTTCCTCCGCGAGCTGTTCATCCCGAACGCCGTCACGGCTGGCTTCCTGGCACTGCTGCTCGGTCCACAGGTTCTCGGCAAGGTCACCGGCGACGAAGGCCGGTTCTCCTCCGGGCTGTTCGGCGAGGAGATCATCGCCGTTTGGAGCGAACTCCCCGGGCTGCTGATCAACGTCGTGTTCGCGTCGATCCTCTTGGGCAAGGCGCTGCCGAGGTTCAGGACGATCTGGGAGGCGTCTGCACCTCAGGCGCTGTTCGGCGCGACGCTCTCCTTGGGTCAGTACGCGCTCGGCCTCTTGCTGGCCGTTGCGGTCCTCGTTCCGCTCTTCGACATGAATGAACTTGCAGGGGGACTCCTGGAGATCTCGTTCACCGGCGGCCACGGAACAGCGGCTGGTCTGTCGGAGACATTCGCGGAACTCGACTTCGAGGAGGGAACCGACCTCGCTCTCGGTCTCGCGACGATCGGCCTCCTTGCTGGAATCTTGCTCGGAACGGTCCTGATCAACCTCGCGGTGAGGTCGGACAAGATAGTGGTCGCTCGTGATGAGGAGCTCACCGGCGAGGAGGACTACGAGCTCGACCAGCTCGACTGGCGCGAACCACCCGAGCGACTCCAGCCCGACGCCGCGACCAGCCCGTTGACCGTCGTCGCCGGTGCAATCGCGCTTGCGATCGGGCTGGGCTGGCTCCTCCAGCAGGTGTTGGTCTTGAGGGCCGCAGAGAAGGAAGAGGCATCCGAATGACTCGACGCGGCAATGGCGAGGGAACGGTTACTCATCGCAAGGATGGGCGCTGGGAGGGTAAGTACCACGTCGAGATCGCAGGACAGATCAAGCGGCGCAGCGTCTATGCGCGCACAAGGGCGGAGGCTGCACGACTTCTTCGCGAAGCCCAACAGCAGGAGGCCCTGGGGCTCCCAGACCCGAACCGCCGGCAGCGGACGGGCGACTACCTGCTCTGGTGGGTAGAGAACGTCGCTCCGGCAACCGTGAAGGAGTCGACTGCTGAGGACTACCGATGGGACCTCGAGCACTACGTAATCCCCTACATCGGCCGCGTGCCACTGGCGAAGCTTCAGCCGAGCCACGTCCAGTCGATGCTGCGGGCGCTCGAGGAGCGGGGTCTGTCCATCAGCACACGACGCCTGGCCCGCGCGGTGCTTAGGAGAGCGCTCAGCCATGCGGAGCGTTGGGGGATGGTGTCCCGGAACGCTGCCGCACTCGTGGACGCTCCCCGTTCCGATGGCAGCAGACTGGATGACGCGCTGACGCTCGATGAGGCGAGAAGTCTTCTCGCAGCTGCGTCTGGCGGTCGCCTTGAGGCCCTGGTGACCGTCGTCCTTGGGGTGGGACTTCGCAAGGGCGAGGCGCTCGCACTCCGATGGTCCGACATTGACCTCGAGGCGGCGACGCTAACTGTGCGGCACACATTGAAGAGACGAAAGGGACGCGGACTGGTCCTGGGGACGACCAAGAACCGGAGCCATCGGACTCTGCCAATGCCCGACCTCTGCGTCGGCGCGCTTCGCTCCCATCGGCAAGGGCAGTTGGAGGAGCGCCTGAAGGCCGGACCGGACTGGGTTGACACCGATCATGTCTTCACGACACCGATCGGCACGCCGGTGGATCCGGACAACCTCACCAAAGCGTTCCATCGACTATGCGACGAAGCAGGAATAGGCCATCGCCGATTCCATGCGCTCCGCCACTCGGCAGCAACGATCATGCATGCCGCCGGTGTACCGCTCGAGGTGATCTCGAAGACCCTCGGTCATGCGGGCTACAGCATCACGGCCGACATCTACGCCAGGGTTGGCGAGGAACTCGCACGCCGGGCTGCTAGCGACATGGACCGTGCGCTGAGCGGAGCCTGACGCCAACTGTCGTCAGAACTGTCGTCAATCGGTGGTTCAACTGCCGGCACCGAGTGCCCGATCGCGAGCGATCCCGGTCCCCTCAAGGATCTGAGCAGCGCGCTTGGAGGGACTCGAACCCCCAACCTTCTGATCCGTAGTCAGATGCTCTATCCAATTGAGCTACAAGCGCTGGGTGGCTGCTGACTGTAGACCGTGTGGGCTATACAGGCCACACGGGAATGTGGCCTCTCGCCTGACTCCGGGCAGGGATCAGACGTTGCGACCGCAGTGGGGCCACTGGCCTCGCCCGGAGGTTGCCCACAGCGCGCGTGCCATGCGGTCCTGGTCCCACGGCCACGCCTGCGCCGGGTCCACGCCCTCGAGGAACGGGTAGTGCATGCGGGCGATGCTGTTCCAGGTCGTGCGGCTGAACTGGTAGGCGCCGCGATACTTCCCGGACGGGTTCACGGCGTTGTAGTTGCCGCCCGACTCGCATGCGCGCAGCTTGGACAGCTGCCCGTCGGAGAGCACATAGGCGAACGTGTCGGGCACGCCCGGTGCTCCGGCGCACGCCGTGAAGGCCGCGCCGGCGGTGAGTAGGAGGAGAATGATCGAAAGTGTGCGTCGTGTTCGCATGGGCAACATTGTTACGACGTATCGTCACGAAACCGCAATGTGAAAGTGCCCCAATCGCAACACATGTCACCGAATCGCAAGGGCCACAAGGGATGCGGCTGCACTGTGAAAAGTGTCGCAGCCGGGCTCCGGGCGCTTTGGGACGCGCAACGGGCGCCGGCTTTGCCGACGCCCGTGCACACTTTGCGGAGAGGGTGGGATTTGAACCCACGGAGAGGTTGCCCCCTCACCTCCTTAGCAGGGAGGCCCGATCGACCAGACTCCGGCACCTCTCCAGTGGGCGCCAACTCTACCGCCTGTGGCCGGCGCGGGCGAGAGGAGAAGCGTCTCAGGACTTGAGTCACACACGCTCAAGTAATCGGAATATGTCTGCAACTGCGCTGTTGAAGCAGATCCCGGCCACGGCGCGCCGGCACAGGACGGAGCAGGCAGTTGAACGACACCGACAATCCCAATGCAGACAATGCCAACACAGGCAACCGCAACACCGACGACCCGAGTAATCCCAACACGGACGGCATCGACTTGATCGCCGCGGACGGCCATGGCTCCGAACCCGGAACCCCGAACGAAAGCGGTGCGGGCCACGCCACCCTTCCCGTACTGACGCTCACGAGTGGAGTGGTGCTGCCCCAGATGGTGCTCACAGTTGCGCTCGAGACCGAAGAGGCCACAGCAGCGGTGGAGGCGGCGCTGACTGCGGAGCAGTCCGACGGCTCTGGCCTGGTCCTGCTGGTGCCGCGCATCGGCGATGCGCACGCCTCGGTCGGCACGATCGCCAACATCGACCAGGCCGGCGAGCTGCCCGGTGGGATGCGGGGGGTCTTCCTTCGCGGACTGCGTCGGGCTCGACTCGGCGCGGCCGTGGCCGGTACCGGAGACGCGTTGTGGGTCGAGGCCCACGAGATCGAAACACCCGTGGTCACCTCGACCGACGAGGAACTCGCACGGGAGTACCGGGCGGTACTCGAGGCCATCCTCGAGCACCGCCGGGTACCGCAGATCGCGGAGTTCGTGCGCTCGGTCGACGGTGCCGAGGCGCTTGCCGACATCAGCGGATACAGCCCGGATGTGTCCCTGGAGCACAAGGTCGAGCTGCTCGAAACGCTCGATCTCACCGAACGACTCCGCAAGGTACTCGCCTGGGCTCGGGACACCCTTGCCGACCTCGAGCTCAAGGCAAAGGTCCGCTCCGAGGTGTCCGACAACCTCGAGCAGCGCCAACGGGAGGTGATACTGCGCGAGCAACTCGCTGCGATTCGCAAGGAACTCGGCGACGATGATGCGGGCGGCATCGACGACTACCGCTCAGCGGTTGCCGAGCGAGCCCTACCGGAGGAAGTCGAGAGGGAGCTGACCGCAGAGATCGAGAAGCTGGAGCGCACGCCCGAACAGGCCGCAGAGCACGGTTGGATCCGAACCTGGATCGACACCGTCCTCGCCCTGCCCTGGGGCGTCAAAGTGGAGGAGAACCTCGACCTGAGCGCGGCCCAGAGCCAACTCGATGCGGACCACACCGGGCTCGATGACGTGAAGGAACGCCTCATCGAGTTCCTGGCCGTTCGCAAGCTCCGCCTCGAACGCGCATCTGCCGCCGATGCGGCAAGGCCAGAATCCGGCGACGGGGCGCTCTCCACACACGACCGTGATGCAACCCACCTGCCTGAGGCGCAAGCCAACGAGCCGTCCCCTAAGGACGCACGCTCTGGGTCCAAAGGGGCGATACTCGCACTGGTCGGTCCTCCTGGGGTCGGCAAGACGTCACTCGGTCGGTCGGTGGCCGAGGCCCTGGGTCGTCCGTACGTGAGAGTTGCCCTCGGTGGTGTGCGTGACGAATCGGAGATCCGTGGACATCGCCGTACCTACGTTGGTGCGCGGCCCGGCCGGATCGCGAAGGCGATCGAGCAAGCCGGAGCAATGAACCCCGTCATGGTGCTCGACGAGATCGACAAGGTCGGCTCGGATTGGCGGGGTGACCCATCGTCAGCCTTGTTGGAAGTCCTGGATCCTGCACAGAACTCAACCTTTCGTGATCACTACCTGGAGCTCGACCTGGACCTGAGCGACGTGGTCTTCGTCGCGACAGCGAACGTGCTCGACACCATCCCTGCTCCGTTGCTCGACAGGATGGAAATCATCCAGCTCCACGGATACACCACCGACGAGAAGGTCGCGATCGCCCGCGACCACCTGATGGGCCGGCAACTGGTCGAGAACGGCCTGGAAGTAGAAGAGGTGCGCATCAGCGAGGATGCGATCACGGCGCTGATCGAAGGCCATACCCACGAACCGGGCGTTCGCGGACTGGAACGCAAGCTCGGCGCAGTGCTGCGCAAGATCGCGGCGAAGGTCGCGAGCGGTCGTGCGGCGGTGGATGACGCCCCGGACGAAGCGGGAGACGGCGCCGACGGCCAGACGGTGAGGGTTCCCGTTGAGGTCGAACCGGAGACCGTTCGCGAGTTGCTGGGACGTCCCCGCCATCGCATCGACACCGACCGACCCAAGGGAGTTCCAGGAGTTGCAACCGGCCTCGCCGTCACAGGCGTCGGGGGAGATGTGCTCCTGGTCGAAGCGGCTCGTGTGGATGCGCTCGATGAGCGCACCACGCAGGCGAGCGGAGCGCCGCAGCAGCCCACCACCGGGGCCCTCGAGCTCACCGGACAGTTGGGTGACGTGATGGTGGAATCGGGACGCATCGCACTCAGCTACCTGCGTGCCAATCCTGATGTGCTGACCTCGCGCGTCACGAGATCCGACTCGACCGGGCAACTCCAGGCGATTCGCGACGGTCGATTTCATGTTCACTTTCCAGCGGGTGCTGTTCCAAAGGACGGTCCGTCGGCAGGCGTGACCATGACCACGGCGATGGTCTCGCTGCTGACCGACCGCCCCATGAGGCCGGAGGTGGCCATGACCGGCGAGGTGAGCCTCACCGGTCGTGTGCTTCCGATCGGCGGAGTGAAACAAAAGCTGCTGGCGGCTCACCGGGATGGCCTGAGTGAAGTGATCATCCCGGCAGACAACGAAGCCGACCTGGACGACGTGCCCGACCATGTTCTCGAAGACATCGAGGTCCACCTCGCATCGAGGGTGGAAGAGGTATTGGACCTGGCTCTGGCCTGAGGCACCGTCGGGCCGCAGTGTCGCGAGGACCGTGTTGAAGATGCACTGGCGCGCCGGTGTCTCGGAGGTCGACCATCATGGCGGGATGGATCTCGATCGCTCCCGACAACTCGAGGAGATGGTCTCGGAAATGGACCGAGCGGATCTGTCCGTGTTGGCCGGCATGGTGTCAGAGGAGCAGCAGCGCCGCGCCCTGGATGCCGAAGACCTCGACGTGGTCACCGAGGATGCGTTCGCGAACGGCTTCGACGGCCGGGGAATGGCTGTCGATCCGTGGATCACACCCGGCGGATTGCTCGTGTGTCCAGGGTCCAAGATCCACCGGTCCAAGCAGTCGCACCGCTGCCGGTTCGTTGCGGTCGGCGAGCGTTGGGTCTGGGACGCTCAGGAACGCCTCTGCGACGAGGTCCGCCAGTTCCCCCAGCGCACCGACTCGATCCAGACAGTCACGATCCTCGCGGCGGTCGATGGCCTGGTGATAGATCTCGTGTCGTCCAAGGCATCCGGTGGTGTTCACACCCGCGAGTCAGCTCACGCCTGGAAGGTGCACGCCGGCGAACTCGAACCGACCGCTCCCTCGGGGGGATCAGGGGGCAACCATTCCCCTTGATGCCTAGGGGGTTGGCACGAACGTGAGCTTGAACTCGATGCTCACGTCCTCGCGCGCTGTTCGCCCCGCCAGGTCGGGTCGCTCCACATCGAACGCAGCGAGCGTGGTGTCGATGGTTCCGGTCACCTCGATGACCAGGCCATCTGGTCGCGTGGCCCACTGCCCCTGAGCGTCCGAGAGCACTGGCTGGCTGACACCGTGCACCGTCAAGACCACGGGCAGCGACACTTCGACGAGTTCCCCGGCTTCGGCAGGCAGTTCGAACGGCGTCGGCTGGTCGATGGAGATGGTTGCGGTTGGGAACTGATCTGTCTGGAGGTACCGGTCGCGCACGATGTCGTCGCGTAGTCCGTTGCCGGAATCGAGGGTCGTCATGTCGACTTCCAGGTCGGCACGCTCGAGAGTCGATCCGGCCAAGTCGATCGTGCCGGAGACGCCTGTCGTACGTCCGGCTATCTCCTCCGGTCCACCGATCGGAAGGTCCTCCAGGATGCGGTAGCCCACGCCGCCGTCTGTCGCGGGATCCAGGGCCACCTGCCACGTGCCGTCGAGGTCGATGGGTTCCGCTGCTGCGTCCTCGATCACCTCGGAGTCCGTCAGTGACTCGGATGCCTCAAAGGACTCCGGGGCGTCACCGGCGCCGAACCACAGCCAGGCGCCGGCGATCGCCACCAACGTGATGACCAACAAGGTCGCGCCGATGACGAAGACCTTCGTGGTTCGACTGAGCCGCATTTGTGAAACCTAGTGGTCGGCACCGTTTTGGCCGTCTCGGGCAAGGGCGTGCAGGCGGCATCTCAGATCAGAATCGGGGCACCCCTGCTTGTCAGGTTGGTCGCTCTCTCCGGCGGCTGGCGCCGAGCAATCCGAGGCCCAACATCAGTACGGCCAGACCGACCAGAGCCGCCGCAGCAGCACTGACACCAGTGACTGCCAGCGACTGTCCCGGGGAGGATGGGGGACTGCTGGCTGCCTGTTGGTTCGCAGGCGGGGTGCTGCTGGTGGTTGCGTCCTGAACGCTCGCAGGCGGAACGGTGCTGGTGGTCGTGTCCTGCGGCGCCGTCGTGCTCGAAGTCGTGCTGGAGGACGAATCAGGCATCGAGGTGCTCGTGGTGCTCGTCGATGTGGAACTGGTCGGCGGCTCGGTCGTTGTCGTCGTTGTGGTGGTGGTCGGCGGCTCGGTCGTCGTTGTTGTCGTCGTGGAGGTGGTGGTCGTCGTTGTAGGTGGTTCGGTCGTCGTGGTCGTTGTGGTGGTGGTTGTAGGCGGCTGGGTCGTCGTGGTCGCGTTCGGGTCCGTCTGGCGGTTCACAACAGCGCAGTTGATGGAGTCCGACGGTCCGATTCCGCCCGGAAGCTCCCACAGGCTTGACCCGTTCGGTCCGTCCTGCGTTTGAATGTCCAACTCAGTGGTCTGGTTGGTGCTGTAGTCACGTCTGAAACACGAGACCGATTCGAACACCCAGCCCGGGCGCGCCTGCTCGGTGATGGTGGCCGCCGGAGTTGGGGCCGCATCGCGGTTCTCCCACTTGAAGTTTGCCTTGCCTTCCAGTGTGTTGAGCGAAGCCGTGGTGTTTTCCGCCGGCTGCTCCGGGCTGGACCAGATCTCCGGCGGCGCGCCGAGTTCGAGGTCGAATCTCCAGCCGTCACCCGGACGCGTGGTTCCGTCGAACGCGATCTCAGTCTTGGTGATGTTGACCGACGGTGCGCACAGGTCCCGTGCGAACTCCTCGAGCAACGACTTGAGCTCGTCGAAGCCAACCAGCGTCCAGTCACCCTCGGCGAAGCTCACCGGCCCACCTGAGGTGATCTGCTCGTCCCCGGAGATCATGCTCAGTCGGCCGGCATTGACCGAGTTCCCCACCCCAACGGCGAGGATGTGGGTTCCGATGGCCTTCAACTGGGCCGCTTCGGTGATGGCCGCGTTCAGGGCGAGGGTCTTGGTGAGGGGGTCCGTACCGCTTCCAACCAGACCACCGTGTCCGTTCGGCGTGTCGAAGTTGAACGCGGTCGGGTTGCCGTCGGTGAGTATCACCGTCAGTGGAGCGATTCCCTCAGGACTGCGGCGCGCCATTTCCAGTGCGTCGTCCCAGTTCGTGTATCCCCTGGATGGAAACACCGGCACCACCACGTCGTCCGCGGGCTGGAAGCGAAGGTCAGCTATGTCGTCGGTGTCGCCGTCGCCGTTGGCGTCCTCGAGGGCCGTTGCGCTGGTGGAGAAGCTGATCACCTGCACGTTCGAGCCCGTGCCGGCAAGCCCCTCGATCAATGCATTTCCGGCTGCAGCAACCGTTGTGTTCTGGTCCCTGATCGATCCTGACCTGTCGACTATCAGCGTCATGTCCAGACCGCATCGCTGGGGCAGGTCGGGGTTCCCGTCCGAAGCGGGGTCTGCAGAAGAGCCCGAAGGGGTGATCGCCCCCGCAGCGCTGAAGGCCACGATGAGCGCGAGCGCGGTTGCGATCCAACGTGCGCGACGGCCACGTGCCGGATACCGAGTGTCTTGCATCGCCAATTCTCCCGCAGAACAGCCTGTTTCGAAACCGAATCAGATGATCCGTAATTCCCTTCCAATCGGAGGGTACAGAGTTCGGTCCGGCCGACCAAGAGATCCACACTGGGCAGATTTCCGGGGTGTGGGCGTTGGCCATGAAGGAACCTTCGAGCCCAGCCCGAACGGTTCATCAGTTCACTCGGACCATCCAGAACCCGGCTGGGCCGGGTCGTTGCCCCCGACCGGCTCTTCGGCCCCGCATCGCGACAGCTCGACCTCGTACACGCAGGTGTGCGCGCAGGCGGTCTTGTGGGCGACCCGTTCGATCCGGGCCCGGGGCATCAGATCGTTCAGGAGTTGGAGTTCCGCGTCGCATACCTGTCGAAACCGGTTGGCAACCCCCCAGGTCGCGCAGCTGTGGAGGTTGATGCGGTAGTGGCCGCTGGCGGTCCTTTTGATGTCAGCCAGGTATCCCTGCGCATCGAGTAGTTCGGTGAGTCGCCTGAGGCGGCCTTCGTCAGAGCGCGTGGGCAGGGT
>JBPCTP010000022.1:0-3425 GCA_051011615.1 Microthrixaceae bacterium
GTGCCGCGCAGGTACCAGATGTGGACGGTCGGGGCGGCCAGCTCGATGTGGCCCATGCGCTCGCGCCGGACCTTCGAACGGGTGACCTCGACGCCACATCGCTCGCAGATGATGCCCTTGAACCGGATGCGCTTGTACTTGCCGCAGGCGCACTCCCAGTCCTTCTGCGGTCCGAAGATCTTCTCGCAGAAGAGGCCGTCCTTCTCCGGTTTGAGGGTTCGGTAGTTGATGGTTTCCGGCTTCTTGACCTCGCCGTTCGACCACATGCGGATGGAGTCCGCAGTGGCCAAACCGATCTTCAGCTGGTCGAAATCGTTTACGTCAAGCATGTGCTCTCGTTTCTCCTCAGCTGGCGATCAGGCTCGGTTTGCAGCGCGGGCTGCGTCATCTTCGTCGGTACCCCGCTCGGGGCGGGAGAGATCGATGCCGAGTTCCTCGGCGGTGCGGAACAACTCATCGTCGATCTCGCGCATTTCGATCTCCTGGCCGTCGGCCGAGAGGACCTCGACGTTCAGGCACAGAGCCTGCATCTCCTTGATGAGCACCTTGAAGCTCTCGGGGATGCCGGGTTCGGGAATGTTCTCGCCCTTCACGATGGCCTCGTAGACCTTCACTCGGCCGAGTACGTCATCGGACTTGATGGTGAGCAGCTCCTGCAGGCAATACGCAGCGCCGTAGGCCTCGAGGGCCCACACTTCCATCTCGCCGAAACGCTGACCACCGAACTGGGCCTTACCACCGAGCGGCTGCTGGGTGATCATGGAGTACGGGCCGGTGGAACGAGCGTGAATCTTGTCGTCGACAAGGTGCGACAGCTTCAAGATGTACATGATCCCGACCATGATCGGGTTGTCGTACGCCTCGCCGGTCCGGCCGTCGTACAACGTGGCCTTTCCGTCCGAGCCGATCAGGCGGTCGCCATCACGGGACTCCGGGTTGAGGTTCTCGAAGATGGCCTGGATGGTGGGCTTCGAGCCGGAAAGCTCTTTTTCGTCCCACTTCGCACCGTCGAACACCGGGGTCGATACCAGAGTCGATGGTGTGGTGAACGGACGCGTCTTGTTCTCCGTGCCCCGGACCGGGTCGGCACCGACCTCTTCGCCTTCCACTGTCCACCCCCCCCGGGCGGCATAGCCGAGGTGAGATTCGAGTACCTGACCCACATTCATACGGGAGGGAACGGAGAGGGGGTTGAGGACGATGTCGACGGCGGTGCCGTCAGCCATGTGAGGCATGTCCTCGGTGGGCAGGATCTTGGAGATCACACCCTTGTTGCCGTGGCGGCCGGCCAGCTTGTCGCCGACGCTGATCTTCCGTTTCTGAGCCACGTAGACCCGCACCAGCTGGTTCACACCAGGGGGGAGCTCGTGGCTTTCGTCGCGGTTGAACACCTTGACGTCGATGACCTTGCCGGTCTCGCCGTGAGGAACCTTCAGTGAGGTGTCGCGCACCTCGCGGGCCTTCTCACCGAAGATGGCACGAAGGAGTCGCTCCTCGGGAGTGAGCTCGGTCTCGCCCTTGGGGGTGACCTTGCCGACCAGGACGTCACCGGGGCCGACTTCGGCGCCGACGCGGATGATGCCGCGCTCATCGAGTTCGCCGAGGACGTCTTCGCTCAGGTTGGGGATGTCACGAGTGATCTCCTCGGGCCCGAGCTTGGTGTCACGAGCGTCGATCTCATGCTCATGGATGTGGATCGAAGTGAGCACATCATCACGAACGAGACGTTCGTTGAGGATGATGGCGTCCTCGAAGTTGTAGCCCTCCCACGGCATGAAGGCGACGACGAGATTCTTGCCGAGCGCAAGCTCGCCATTGTCGGTGGATGGACCGTCGGCCAGGAGTTCGCCGGCCTTGAAGGTGTCACCGGCCTCGACCCGAGGCTTCTGGTTGATACAGGTGTCCTGGTTCGACCGATCGAACTTCAGCAATCGATAGATGCGCTTGCCCGACTGCTTATACTCCACCGTGATCTGGCGACCATCGACGTCGAGTACCACACCGTCTTCATCGGCTACGAGGGTGTCGGCGGCATCGTGGGCCGCTCGTTTCTCGATTCCGGTACCGATGTAGGGTGCCTATGCGGTGAGCAGGGGAACCGCCTGACGCTGCATGTTCGCGCCCATGAGGGCACGGTTGGCGTCATCGTGTTCGAGGAAGGGAATGAGGCCGGTGCCGATCGAGACGATCTGCTTCGGCGAGACGTCCATCATCTGGACTTCATCGGGCGGCACCTGTGAGATCTCGGTGGTGGCACCGACAACGATGTCCCGCTCCAACTGGAGCTTGAGGTCACGGAGTGACGCAGCCTGCGGCGATCGTCGAGCCAAGACCTTGTCGTTCACGAAGGTGCCATCGGCGGTGAGCGGCGCGTTGGCCTGAGCGACGACATATTCCTCTTCTTCGTCGGCGGTGAGGAATACCACGTCGTCGCTGACCTTGCCGTTGCTGACCTTGCGGTACGGGGTTTCGAGGAACCCGAACTCGTTCACTCGGGCGTAGCTCGACAGGTAGCCGATGAGCCCGATGTTCGGCCCCTCCGGCGTCTCGATCGGGCACATGCGCCCGTAGTGGGAGAAGTGAACGTCGCGAACCTCGAAGCCGGCCCGCTCACGGGAGAGTCCGCCGGGGCCGAGGGCCGAAAGGCGACGACGATGCGTCAGACCCGACAGTGGGTTCACCTGGTCCATGAACTGCGACAGCTGAGAGGTTCCGAAGAACTCCTTGATGGCCGCAACCACCGGTCGAATGTTGATGAGGGTCTGAGGGGTGATGGCCTCGACGTCCTGGGTGGTCATGCGCTCACGCACGACGCGCTCCATGCGGGACAGTCCGATCTGAACCTGGTTCTGGATCAACTCACCGACCGACCGCACACGGCGGTTGGCGAAATGGTCCTGGTCGTCCAAGCGGTAGCCGGGTTCAGCCACCATGAGATGGAGGAGGTAGGTGGCCGCGGCCATGACTTCACAACGTGAGAGCACGCCCTGATCGATCTCGGGCTTGTCCAGCTGGCCACGAAGAACCGGGAACAGCTCCTCCAGACGGTCGAGCTCCGGGCCGAGCTTCCGGTTCAGCTTGTACCGGCCGACACGGCTGAGGTCATAGCGACGACTCTCGAAGAACGCATTGCGCAGGTAGGAGCGTGCCGCCTCGAGGGTGGGCGGTTCGCCGGGACGGGCTCTCTTGTAGATCTCGATGAGAGATTCGTCCTGTGTGGGCGCGATCTCGCGGTCCTTCTCCCACTGCCCTTCCAGGAAGTCGAAGTGGTTCACGAAGGAGTCGAGGAACCCCGGAGCGTTCTCCTCGTCGAATCCGAGGGCGCGGAGCATGGTGAACAACGAGATGCGGCGCTTGCGTGCAACCCGCACGCCGGCGGTCGGGTCCTTGCCCGGCTTCTGCTCGACGTCGAACTCGATCCACTC
>JBPCTP010000023.1:0-4416 GCA_051011615.1 Microthrixaceae bacterium
CCGGGCTGCTGCGGGTACCCCTGTTGCGGCTGGCCCGGCTGACCCGGCTGTTGCGGCTGGCCCGGCTGTTGTGGCTGGGCGGGCGCGGGCTGCTGTCCCGGCCCGGGCTGTTGCGGTATGGGCTGGGTTGGATCAGGCGGCGTGTTGCTCATGGCCGCAAGCCTACGTATTCGGCCCCCACGGAGGTTGGACCGCAGGCAGATGGCGCGGCTCTCCGCTTACGTCCGACGCTGGGCGTTCGGCTCCTTCGTTGGCCCACAGCCGCTCCAGCACATCGACCAGGAGTTCGTCGTTGCCCGGTCGAGTCAACAGCCCGACTGCGGACGAGGGATCGCGTCGAGCTTCAGCGCTGGTCCAGGTCAGCTCCGGCCATCCAGCCAGACCTGCGGCGGCCGCTAGCTCGATCGTGCTTCTGCGGAACGATCGACGTGCATCGGGCGTCGATTCCAGTTTCGGCAACGGCCTGCCCAGTATCGGCTTGACGAGCAATGCTCGGTCATCGTTCACCTCTGCGAGCAGTTCGGTGAACGCCTGTCGATCCCGGCGGTTGACGTCGACCGTCTCTGAGTCCTCGGCTGCGAACTCGGCGCACGCTCGAAGTCGATACGCGATGTCCTCGTCGAGTGCCTCCATGTTCGTCGTGGCCCAGTTGCCACGACACCCCCATACCTCGCGGCCCTGGAGACGATTGTGGAGCGCCGCAACATCGGGGTTCACCAGGTGGGCCAGGTCGACTTCCTCCAGGGATGCCCCCGTTTGGGTCGCAACACGCTGGGCGGTCCGCACCAGGCCCTGCGGATCCGCGGACAGCGACGGATCAACCACCACGCGCGTGATGAGTGACTCAGGGGGTGGCAACTTCGACAGGGCGCGCAGTGCCCGTCGCAGCACGAGTGGGTTCGCCGCAAGGATTCCGGCGGTGTCGAAACTGGGTGCGAGTGGGATGCAGCCGGTCAGGTCGATGGAACCCCATGTGGGTCTCAGTCCGTGCAGTCCGCAGAGCGCTGCGGGGACCCGCACCGAGCCGGCTGTGTCCGTACCGATGCCCAGGCTTGCCCGCCCACCCGCGACGGCGGAGGCGCACCCGGCGGAGGAACCACCGCAGAACAACTCGGGGTGGCGTGGGTTGAGCGGCGCTCCACCCACGGGAGTGTCGCCGACCAGGGAGAAGGCGATCTGGTCCAATCGTCCCATCCCCACGATGGAGGCTCCGCCCGAGAGCAGTTCCGAAATGACCCGACTGTTGAGCGTTGCCGGTCCGTGGGTCTCCAGCCAGCGTTCGGATCCATTGGAGCTTGTGTGACCCTCCACCGCGAAGCAGTCCTTCACGACAGCCTCGATGCCGCTGAGCGGTCCCTCGGTGACCGGTTCGATTCCGTCGAAGCCGGGAACCAGTGCTCCCAGGTCGTCCGGACGAAGGATCCTGGCGTCTGCCATTGCAACCCGATCGGACGGAGGTGGCCTCACATCCAGTAGTTCGGGGCTTCCTTGGTGATCTGGATGTCGTGGGGATGCGCCTCGCGCAGGCCCGCCGGCGACATACGCACGAACTGGGCGCCGGTTCGCAACTGGTCGATGTCCGCGGCGCCGCAGTAGCCCATGGCGGACCGCAGGCCACCGGAGAGCTGGTAGATGATCTTCGAGAGCTTGCCCTTGTACGGCACCCGACCTTCGATGCCTTCGGGTACGACCTTCTCCGCACCTTCCACATCGTCCTGGAAGTAGCGGTCCTTTGAGTAGGAACGGTCGCTCATCGCACCCAGGGATCCCATGCCGCGGTAGGCCTTGTAGCGCTCACCCTGGCTGAGGACGATGTCGCCGGGCGTTTCGTCCACTCCGGCGAGAAGGGAGCCCACCATCACGACATCGGCGCCGGCACCGATCGCCTTGGCGATGTCGCCCGAGAACCTGACGCCGCCGTCCGCGATGAGCCGCACGCCGGTGCCGTCCAGAGCCGCAGCGCATTCGGCCACAGCAGTGAGCTGCGGCACGCCGACACCCGCGACGATTCTCGTGGTGCAGATCGATCCGGGGCCGACTCCGACCTTCACAGCGTCTGCGCCAGCGTCTGCGAGCGCGAGCGCCGCCTCGGCCGTGGCGATGTTGCCGGCCACGATCGGCACCCCGAGTGCGCCCTTGAGCTTGCGGACGACCTCGATCACCGCCGCGGAATGGCCGTGTGCGGTGTCAACCACGAGCACGTCGACACCTGCCTCGACGAGTGTCTCGGAGCGCAGGTATGCGTCATCGCCCACGCCCACTGCCGCGGCAACCTGAAGTCGGCCCTGGGAGTCCTTCGTGGCGTTGGGGTACTGGATCTTCTTGTTGATGTCCTTGACGGTGATCAGCCCGGTGATCCGGCCGCTGCCATCGACCACCGGAAGCTTCTCGATGCGATGTCTGCCGAGGATCTCCTGGGCCTCCTCGAGCGTTGTGCCCTCATGGGTCGTGACGAGTCCGTCGGAGGTCATCACCTCGTGGATCGGTCGGCGCGGGTTGGTCTCGAATCGCAGATCCCGGTTTGTGAGGATGCCGACCAACAGCCTGTTCTCGTCGACGATCGGAACTCCGCTGATGCGGAAGTTGCTCATCAGGTCCTCGGCGGACTGCACGAGGTCGTCGGGCCCGAGCGTCACCGGGTCCACGATCATTCCGGATTCCGATCGCTTCACCTTGTCGACCTCATCGCGCTGCTGGTCGATCGAGAGGTTGCGGTGGATCACCCCGATCGCGCCTTCGCGGGCCATGGCTATGGCGAGGCGGGCCTCGGTGACGGTATCCATTGCAGCCGAGACCAGTGGCACTTCGAGGCGGATGCCATTGGCGAGATACGTCGAGGTGTCGACCTCGGCCGGGATCACATCGGAAGCCGAGGGCACCAGACACACATCGTCGAATGTGAGGCCGACTGTGCCAAAGCGGCCGGCGGGGTCCAATGGGGACGAATCGTCGGAAAGCGGCGCCATCTGTAGATCGTAGTGGCGTCCGACTCATGCGGCCACGCCTGGCCTGTCAGCATGTGCACACGCCCGGGTCGCGGTGGCAGCGGCCGTGACCGTGGTGCAGGCTCGGACGGTGTACGTGCGTCCATATGAGCCCACCGACCTCGAAGCGGTGCGCGACGTCTGCTTCGCAACCGGTCTCATGGGCGAGCCGATCGCCTCGCAGTTCGGCGACCGCGACACCTTCGCCCATCTGTTCTGTGACTGGTACCTGCTGAATCGTCCCGACACGTGTTGGGTTGTCGACGACGGCGGCGCAAGAAACGAACGGGGCACGGCCGTCGGATACCTGATCGCCTCGCCTGATCCGCCCGACGAAGGCCGCCACCATCGCCGGGCGCTCAGCGGCCACCTACTCGGCCGTCGTGTCATCCTGCGCCGCGACACGGTCGGATTCTTCGGCCGTGCCATCGCAGATCTGGCACGCGATCGAGCTGCGTTGGCGCCTTGGGACACCGAGCGGTACCCGGCCGAGATGCACGTCAACCTGTTGCCCCAGGCGCGTGGGCGTGGTCTGGGTGGGGAGCTGGTGGGCACTCTCGTCGGGCGCCTCGGGGAGTTGCACGTACCCGGCATCCACCTGGGGACGTTCGGGGAGAACACTGCAGCCATTGCGTTCTTCGAATCCCAGGGGTTCCGCTCGGTCGGAGATGCGGTACCCAATCCGGGCTTCCGACTTGCGGACGGCTCCCGGGCAACCGTCCGACGCTTCTGCCGGTCCTTGGCGTAGTTTTCGCTCATGCCCACACTGTCATTCGAAGGTGAGACCCACGCTGAGATCGTTGTGAAGGTGCGTCGGTGGCTGGCGTCCCAGGACGGCCAGGAAGACGCCGTGCCCACCATCTCCGACACCGTGAACCAGGGGGCGGAGCTGACCAAGGACGCACTTCGAATCATCGCTTCGGCTGCGCCCGAACCAGTCGCCCAGTCAGACGTGGTCAAGGGCCTCACCAACATGGGCTACAAGGCCACCGACGCAACGAAGTCGGCTGTGATCAGTGGTCTCGACTCGATGGAGGAGGCCACCGGTGGAAGCGTTGTCCGACAGGTGTCAGACGTCGGTCGCAAGGCCGTCTATGAGATGAACAGCCAGATCGCAAAGCAGCTCCTCAAGAACATCGTCCCCTGAGTTCCCTGCACTGAGCGGCGAAACCGACCGCTCGGCGTCGACTCCACGACACTTGGTCCGGGACACAGAATCCGCGACACAAGATCCAGGACAGGACGAGGCCCAACGGGGTAGGTCAGGAGTGCAATAGGAGTTGCCCCGCCAGCTCCGAGGGTGTCACCGGTATGGAACCGCGACCGTGTTCGGTGAGCCAAGACCGGTTGCGCCGATGCAGTTCCTCTGAGTCGTCGTAACGGTTCAGGTAGACGATCGTGCGTTGAGTGCCGACAGCCGCTGCGTCGGGGG
>JBPCTP010000024.1:0-2516 GCA_051011615.1 Microthrixaceae bacterium
CTCTGGAGGCGTTCGACCACTCGACCTATCGCATCGCGATGAAGAACACCGGTTGCGTCGACGTCTTGACCCATTCGGGTGATGTGGCTCTCGCGGGCGACAGTCTCGAGTTGTCCCGGCGGAACCGGCCGCGCGACCAGCAACCGTGTGGTATTGGTTCCCATGTCGATCGCCGCCACACAGCCACTCATGTTTCATCATCTCGGGCCTCGGGCCTATCTGGAGCGACCTCGAGCCGTTCACCGGTCCCCGGGTTCTCGGCCCCGAGGCGATCCGCGACCCAGCGACCAACAGGATCGTCACCGCCCGCCAGGTGCCATGCATAGTGCGCATGCAGGCACTTCACGCCAACACGTGTTCCACCGACACCGCCCGTCGGTTTGGGCCCCACGTGGCCGGGCGGGATCTGCTCATCCCGTTCGGCGGCATACCGTCTGTGCGCCGACATGATGTCGCGTTCGTCGACTTCAAGTTCAGCGTGGCGAACTCCGCCGCTCGATTCCAGTCGGCTCACCAAGAGGCGGTCCGTCGCTCCCACCAGCCAGTACCGAGTCGGCATGGGCGTCCCGTCATCGAGGAAAGGCGGGTTCAGGATAACTCTGGGTACACCAGCGGCGTCCCGGATAACGACCTCGAACTCGCTCTGTGGGGGTCGCCCCAGCAATTCGGCGACAGCCTGAAGATCGCTGCCACTCACGGCCCGACGTCAGTCTCCCCGTAGCATCCGCCGCAACACGATCAGCACGAACAAGATCCCGATCGGTATCGCGATGCGCTTGATGACAGGCGTGCCCGCGACATCCAACAAGTCGACGGCCTCGGCCTCGGGGGCGTCGATCTTGCGGACCCCCGATGCGTCTACATCTTCGGACGGGTCCGTCGCCGTGTCGGACGCTGACTCGGTTGGGGAATCGTCGGCCCCGCCCTCGAGGAGCGCCTCCAAATTGTCGGCGAACTGACCCATCAGCTTGGTGCTCACGTCGGCAATGGCGCCCCGGCCGAACTGGGCGACCTTCCCGGTAATCGTCAGATCAGTGGTGACGTTGACGTTGGTCGTGTCGTCGGAGACCGGGTCGAGCGTGGCGGTGATGAGCGCGCTTGCGTTGCCAGCACCTCGGGTGTCTCGGCCGTCCCCCTTGATGACGACCTTCCAGTTGTCCTTGTCGCGCTCTTCGAAGGTCGCCTTGCCCTTGTATTGAGTGGTGATGGGGCCGACCTTCACCTTGACGATCCCGCGGTACTCGTCGCCTTCGATCTCTTGCAACTGAGCGCCCGGCAGGCAAGGAGCGATGCGCTCAACGTCGTTGAGCGCGTCCCACACCTCCTCTACTGGGGCGTTCACTTCGATGTCGTTGCTCAGCTCCATCGGCTCAGGTCACCTCGGGTGTCGATGTCGATCAATTCGCCCTCGCAGGCTACCTCGGTAACCACGTCGGGCCTAAGCCGCATCAGCGACCGCGCGCCTTCATCACCGCTCAGCGGCAGTAGCGACCAGAGTTCTTCGCCGATCTTCGCCGGCGGAGATCGGGTTCCTGAGAAGGTGGCGGTGACGAGTTGGCCGGGGGCATCGGCTACGGCTCTCCACGCGGATGCCGGAACCAGCGGCATGTCGCCGAGCCCGACAACGATGCTGTCGTGGCCATCAGCCGCGGCGACGGCAACCGCTGTCCTGAGCGATGTCGCCTGACCGTCGGCATAGTTGTGGTTCTCGACGACCACGACGCCCTCGGGCACGACGTCGGTCAGGTCGAGGGATCCGGTGATGCAGTAGACGTCGTCGAAACCCGCCTCGAGGGCGGCCTCGAGGGCCCAACAGACGAGGGGCTTGCCCCTGAACGGGGCCAACAACTTGTGTGTTTCACCCTCGAAACGGGAACCAAGGCCCGCAGCCAGAACTACCCCGGCCGCGGTGCCAGATCGGTGAGAAGCGTGAGAAGCAGGCCGGGCATCGGTCACAATCACATTGTGCCGCGAGCCCGGCCCGCCTCCACGAGATCACGTAGCGGGAACAGCTCCCCCAAGGGTTATGGCCGACAGCACTGCGTTGGCGCCACCGTTGTTCGTGACTGCGATCGACACCGTCTCACCAGATGTCACGGCGACGTCGAAGCTCATCCAAGCCCCGCCGTCGAATGCCTGGTTGAGCAGGACAGTCTGCGGGCCGCTGCCGTCGTCAACCGTGACGATCTGGCGGCGGGTGTCGCTGTCCCAGTCGAGTGCGTAGAGATGTACCTGCCCGGTGTAGTCGCTCGTGAAGGTCAGATCAATCTCCAGTGCGTCACTGTCGTACCACGCCGCTGCTCGACGATGGCTCTCATCGGCAGCCTCGACCGCCTGGGTCTCCGCCGTGTCCGACTCCCACCGATGGCGGAGTCCTTCGACGAAGTTGACGGTTGCGTAGGGCATGTTGACCTCGTCACTTGTGCGGTTCCACGCACCGAGTGCGTAGCCATCGGCCCCGCTGACGCCTACCCAGTCTCCACCGCCTGGTGGCGGCGGTGGCGGCGGTGTCGGAG
>JBPCTP010000025.1:0-4213 GCA_051011615.1 Microthrixaceae bacterium
GCTCTACGACTCGAAAAATATCTTCGAGGACCAGCTCGAGGCAGTTGAGACCTCGTCGAAAAAGCGTGGGGACGAGAACGTCAATTTGGCGCTGCTGACCGATGGGCTCCGCGCCGAGCGCGAGCAGGGGATCACGATCGACGTGGCCTACCGCTACTTCGCCACGCCGAAGCGCAAGTTCATCATCGCCGACACCCCGGGCCACACCCAGTACACCCGCAACATGGTCACGGGGGCCTCGACCGCCGACCTGGCGATCGTGCTCCTCGATGCCCGCAAGGGCGTGCTCGAACAGTCGCGTCGCCATGCGTTCCTCGCGTCGCTGCTGCGGATCCCGCATCTGGTGCTGGCCGTCAACAAGATGGACCTCGTCGACTACTCCGAGGAGCGTTTCGAGGAGATCTGCGATGAGTTCCGACACTTCGCGTCGAAGCTGGATGTCGCTGACCTGACCTTCATCCCGATCTCGGCGCTCAACGGCGACAACGTCGTGAACCGCTCAGAGGCGACCTCGTGGTACGAGGGAACGTCGCTGCTGCACCACCTCGAGAGCGTGCACATAGCTTCTGACCGCAACCTGATCGACGCCCGGCTGCCGGTGCAATACGTGGTGAGGCCGCACAGCGACGAGTACCACGACTACCGCGGATACGCCGGCACCGTGGCCGGCGGTGTGTTGAAGACAGGCGACGACGTGATCGTGCTGCCTTCCGGATTCTCATCCAAGATCAAGCGGATCGACTCGATGGACGGACCGCTCGATGAGGCGTTCGCACCCATGTCGGTGACCGTGCTGCTCGAGGACGAGATCGACATCAGCCGCGGCGACATGATCTGTAGACCGCACAACCAGCCCACCTCCTCACAGGACATCGAGGCGATGGTGTGTTGGTTGTCCGAGGCGGCATCGCTTCAGCCCGGCGCGAAGTACACGATCAAGCAGACGACGCGCTCGGCGCGGGCGATGGTCAAGGACCTTCACTACCGCCTGGATGTGAACTCCCTGCATCGTGACAAGGACGCGACCCAACTCGACCTCAACGAGATCGGCCGTGTGACCCTCCGCACGACCCAGCCGTTGTTCTTCGATGCTTACCGCCGCAACCGTGACACAGGTTCGTTCATCCTCATCGACGAGGCGACCAACGCGACGATTGGCGCTGGCATGATCCGCGGCGAGCCCCAGTGACCGACGGGTCAACGCTGGTCGAGACAGTGGCGGTCGAGACAGTGTTCAACAACTGGGTCGGTTGATCCGTGGCTGACCAGTCACCGAATGTCGTTTGGCATCCGGGCAATGTGGATCCGGCAGCTCGTCAGGCTGTAACTGGCGGCAAGGGAGCCGTCGTTTGGCTGACGGGACTGTCCGGATCCGGCAAGTCCACCGTCGGAGTGGAGGTCGAGTCCCAACTCGTCGCCGGCGGTCGGGCGGCGTATCTGCTCGACGGGGACAACGTCCGGCACGGCCTGAACGGCGATCTCGGGTTCTCCCAGCAGGACCGCACCGAGAACGTCCGGCGGGTCGCCGAGGTGGCCGCCCTGTTCGCCGATGCGGGCCTGGTTGCAGTGGTGCCCCTCATCTCTCCCTACCGAGCCGCGCGCGAGGCGGCGAGGGCAACAGCGGATCGCGCCGGAGTGCCGTTCGTGGAGGTGTTCGTGGACACGCCGCTCGAGATTTGTGAGCAACGCGATCCCAAGGGCCTCTATGCGAAGGCGCGTGCTGGAGAACTCAAGGGCATGACCGGCATAGACGACCCCTATGAGGCGCCGGAGTCGCCGGAGCTACGGCTCACGCCTGACGATGGTGAGCCGGCAGCGCAGGCCGGAGAGGTCATCGTTCACCTCACGGCGCTCTGAACGAGTCGCCGCCGAGGCGCTGCCTCCGCTGTGATCACGTGGCAACCGTTTGGCTCAGGAGGCCTTTGCCGCGGCTGCAGCCTGCTGGCGCAGTTTCACCGGGGGAGTGGTGTCAACGTCACCGAAGGGCTCTTTGGCGGCCTCGTAGCACTCCGAGTGGAAATGCTCCACGCGGTCCCATGTGCCGGCCACGTACACATTGCAGATCACCTGCTTGTGGCGCATTTTGGCCTGGAACTTCACCCGTTCTCCGCAATGGGAGCACTCAACGGTGCTGCCCGGCTCCACGTCGCGCAATACGGCGCGGCTCTTGAGCTTCTTGCCCTTCGGGATCGTCTTGCGGGACTTCGTGCGCGTAGCCATGAATCACCATCGGCAGGTCGGGGGGTGGGTGTAAGAATTCTCCCCCACAACAACCACAGAGGTACATAGGGCATTCTCCCCTCCGGCGCGCCTGCTGAGGCTCTGCTCAACCTGGCGGACCGTGCCCGACCGCCGCGCCACCTGCGGGCCGCGCGACCTGCGTGCCGAACTACCTGGTGAGGGGCTTGTACTTGATCCGGTGTGGTTGATCGGCTTCCGCGCCCAGCTCGCGTCGGCGGAACTCCTCGTATTCGCTGAAGTTCCCCTCGAACCACCGAACCTGGGACTCGCCCTCGAAGGCGAGGATGTGGGTTGCGATCCGGTCGAGGAACCAACGGTCATGCGAGATCACCACCGCACAGCCCGGGAATGACTCGAGGGCGCCTTCCAGTGCTCGGAGAGTGTCCACATCGAGGTCATTCGTCGGCTCGTCGAGCAGCAACACGTTGCCTCCCGAGCGCAGCAACTTGGCCAGGTGCACCCGGTTGCGCTCGCCACCGGAGAGGTCGCCGACCTTCTTCTGCTGGTCGGATCCCTTGAAGTTGAAGCTGGCGCAAAAAGCACGCCCGTTCACTTCCCGGCCACCGATGTCGAGCAACTCCTGGCCGTCGGTGATCTCCTCGTAGACGGTCCGTTCGGCGTCGAGGGAATCCCGTGACTGGTCGACGTATGCCAGTTCGACCGTCGATCCAACCTCGAGTGTCCCGCCATCGGCATCCGTGTCTGCTCCGGACTGGCCGGCCGAAGAAGCCACGACCATTCGGAACAGCGTCGTCTTGCCGGCGCCGTTGGGTCCGATCACTCCGACGATGCCCGCCCGGGGAAGTGTGAAGGTGAGCTCGTCGATCAGCAGGCGGTCGCCGAACCCCTTGCTGAGGTCGTCAGCCTCGATCACCTTGTCGCCTAGTCGCTGCCCCGGCGGGATCGTGATCTGGAGTTCGCGAGCTTCGTCGCGGCCAGCTTCGGCCTCGGCCTGCAGCGACTCGTAAGCGGCGAGGCGGGCCTTGGACTTGGCCTGCCGTGCCTTGGGAGCCATCCGCACCCATTCGAGCTCGCGCTCGAGGGTGCGTTGACGCGCTTCGTTGGACTTCTCCGCCTGTTCGAGCCGCTCCCGCTTCTGTTCCAGCCAGCTCGAGTAGTTGCCTTCGAAGGGGATGCCCTTGCCATGGTCGAGCTCCAGGATCCACTGCGCCACGTTGTCGAGGAAGTACCGGTCATGGGTGATCGCAACCACGGTGCCCTGGTAGTCCGACAGGAATCGTTCCAACCAGGCAACGGACTCGGCATCGAGGTGGTTGGTGGGCTCATCGAGCAGTAGCAGGTCCGGCTCAGAGAGCAGCAAGCGGCAGAGCGCGACGCGCCGCTTCTCGCCGCCCGACAGGTTCGACACGTCGGCATCTCCCGGTGGAAGTCGCAGTGCGTCGGCGGCTATGTCGATCGTACGTTTCAGGTCCCAGCCGTCCGCGGCCTCGATCTTTGCTTCGAGGTCGGCCTGTCGTGCTCCGAGCTTCTCGTAGTCGGCGTCGGGGTCTGACCACTTGGCCATCAGCTCGTCGTAGTCGGTGAGCAGCCCGGAAACCTCTGCCACACCGTCCATCACATTGCCGAGGACGTCCTTGGACTCATCGAGTTGCGGTTCCTGTTCGAGCAGTCCGACCGTGAAGCCGTCGGTGAGCTTCGCCTCGCCCTCGATGGCGTCGTCGACGCCCGCCATGATCCGCAGCAAGCTCGACTTGCCTGAGCCGTTGGGACCGATGACGCCGATCTTGGCGCCGGGATAGAACGCGAGGGTGATGTCACGCAAGACCTCGCGGTCCGGCGGAACGAACTTCGAAACCTTGCGCATCGTGAAGATGAACTGCGCTGCCATGGCGGCAGATCTTACGGGTGCTACCGCGTCGTCATCGCAATGGCTCGACGGGGTTGTCCGCCGGCATGCGTGCCAGGTGGATCAAGGGGGCCCGGACGCGCAGGAGGTCGACCGCCCCGAGGG
>JBPCTP010000026.1:0-7621 GCA_051011615.1 Microthrixaceae bacterium
TGTCGGATTTCGAGGGCACCGCCACCGCCGGCCCCAACTTCGCCTACGCGCTGGCGGCGCGGGCGCTGCGCCGCTGCGAGGAGCCCCTCGAGCTGTCCCAGGTCCGCATCCTGCTCAACGGCGCAGAGCCGATCGACGCTGCCACCTTCCGCCGGTTCTTCGACGCCGGCGAGCGTTTCGGACTGGACCCGTCGGTGGCCTTTCCTGCGTTCGGTATGGCCGAGGTCTGCATAGCCGGATGTTTCCCGCCGCAGGGCAAGGGTCTGCGCACCGACTGGGTTGACAAGCGCACCCTGGAGATCGATCACCGCGCCGAACCTGTCGAGTTCGAGTCCGAAGGAGCGCTGGAGCTTGCGATCCTCGGGTCGCCCGTGCCGGGCATGGAGATGCGCATCGTCGATCCGGCGAGCGGCGAAGACCTCGGAGACCGTCAGGTGGGCGAGCTGTTGCTGCGTGGCACCGGGCTCACCTCCGGCTACTACAAGCAGCCCGATGCCACCAAGGAATTGTTGGCCGGCGGATGGCTGCACACCGGGGACCTCTGTTACACCGTCGATGGCGAGTTGGTCGTTTGCGGTCGCTCCAAGGACGTGATCATCGTCGGTGGGCGCAACGTGTATCCGCAGGACATCGAGAAGGTCGCCGGCGATATCGAGGGCGTCCGCACAGGAAACGTGATCGCATTCGGTGTCGACGGACGCCACGGTGCACAGAACATCGTGGTGGTCGCCGAATCACGCGGTGGCGACCTCGAAGAGATCCGCCGAAACGTCACATCTGCGGTCACCGAGGCCGAGGGCATTCCCCCGAAGGAAGTCGTGCTCGTCGAGGCGGGCACCGTGCCCAAGACCTCTTCGGGCAAGCTCCAACGCACAGCAGCCAAGGCCAGCCACGCCGAAGGCACTCTGGCTGTTCTGGAGGACTGACGGGAAGCGCCCATGCTTGAAGCCGGCGAGGCGCTTCGCCGGGGCGGGGAAAGACACACCAACGCCGTCGTGTCCGGTTTCGTCGCGTTCCTGGGCGTCGTGATGGCCTTCGGGATAGAAGCGCTGCTACCCGCGCTCGACCAGATCGGCGCGGAATACGACTTCGCCGGGCGGGGCTGGGGTGTGTCGCTGGTGGTCACCACGATGCTGGCAGGCATGGGCGTCGGACAGTTCCTGTGGGGACCGTTGTCGGATTCGGTCGGACGTGTGCCGGCCCTGTGTCTAGGTCTCATGGTGTTCGCAATGGGGGCCGTGGGTACAGCGCTGGCGCCGGAGGCAACCTTGCTTCTGGTCGCCCGGTTCATCTGGGGTGTCGGCGCCGCTGCGCCCAACGGGCTGCGCCTGGCCGTGGCTCGTGATTGTGCCGAGGGTGACGAGCTCGCGAGGGTGATCACGATCGCGACGGCGATCTTCCTGGTCGCCCCGGTGTTCATGCCGGTTCTCGGGGAGGGCGTGTTGTTGGTCGGCCCCTGGCAGTTGGTGCCGCTTCTGGCAGTGGCATTGGCAGCGGTCGCGATTGTGGCGTCGATCTGGTTCGGTGAGTCGCTGCCCAAGGCGGCGCGGGTCCGCTTCGCACTTCGCCCGGTGGCTCATGCCGTCGTGGTCATCGCCCGCACCCCGGCATCAGCGGGTGCGATCGTCGCCACGACGCTGTTCTCGGGCTCGTTCTTCGTGTTCCTCGGCGGTGCCCAACCGATCGTCGACGACATCTTCGATCGGGACTCCCAGTTCGTGTGGATCTTCGCCGTGAACGGCATCTGCATGTCGGTTGCACTGGTCCTCGCCAACAGGCTGATCGGCCGAGTCGGGAGGGCGAAGCTGGCCGTGATCGCGGCCATCGCGGCCGTGGTCGTCTCCGTCGTGGCCACGGTCATCTGTACCGCAGTGGGCGGGGTGCCGACGATCTGGGTGTGGTTGGCGCTCGCTTGTGGTCAGAACGCCGGCATGGCTGTGGTCACAGCACTGGCGGCGTCACTCGCCCTCCAGCCCCTGGGCACGGTCGCCGGCACGGGGGCATCGGTGCTCGCCTTCGGGCAGCTCGCGGTCGGCGCCGCACTGGCGGCAGTGGTCGATTCCTTCATCGACTCGACGGTGACCGCGATGTTCCTCGGCGCCGCGATCTATGGCATCGCAGGTACCGCTGCGCTGCTGTGGTCGGTGAACTCCGCCGCAGAAGCCCCGCCAACGGCCGCGGTGGACCAGCTCAGTTGACCGAGCGGTCGTGGCCTTCCCAATACGGTGCACGCAGCTTGAACTTCTGGAGCTTCCCGGTCGCCGTTCGAGCCAACTCGTCACGGATCTCGAAGCTCGTCGGGCACTTGAATCCGGCGAGATGGGCCTTGCAGTGCGCGATCAGGTCCTCTTCGCTGATCTCCGCACCGGGTGCGGGCACGACGAGCGCCTTGACGGTCTCGCCCCAGCGGTCGTCGGGCACCCCTATGACCGCCACTTCGGCCACGTTCGGGTGTGAGAACAGGCAGTCCTCGACCTCGATCGAGGACACGTTCTCGCCGCCGGAGATGATCACGTCCTTCTTTCGGTCAGAGATCGTGAGGTAGCCGTCGTCCTCGATGGTGCCGCCGTCGCCGGTGTGGAACCAGCCACCCTCCAGCGCCGCCTCGGTGGCCGTCGGATTCTCCCAGTAGCCCTCGAGCACGTGGTTTCCGCGGGCCAACACCTCACCGTCAGGGGAAGTCCTCAGACGTACTCCGAGCGCCGGTACTCCGGCGCGCGACAGGCGGCGGGCACGTTCGGGTGGCTCGAGATCGTCCCACTCGGAGCGGGCGTGGTTCACGGTGAGCACGGGTGAGGTTTCCGTGAGGCCGTAGATCTGCATGAACTCCCAGCCGAGTTCGGTCTCAACACGCTCGATCGTCCGCGTCGGGGGTGGCGCACCGGCGACGACGATCCGCACCTTGCCGGCTCCGGGAATCGGCCCATCCCAGCGGGAGGCTGCGTCCAACACCGCAGCTACCACCGCGGGTGCCCCACACATGAGTGTGACGCCGTGTTCCTCGATCCGCCGCAGGATCTCCTCACCGTCGACCTTGCGGAGGATCACGTTTCGGCCACCCATCGCCGTGACCGCGTACGGCATGGTCCAACCGTTCACGTGGAACTGGGGCAGTGTGTGCAGCAGCACGTCGCGGTCATTGACCCCCGTGTGCCAGCCGAAGATGGCGGCGTTCAACCACAGGCTGCGATGGGTGAGCTGCACGCCCTTCGGCCGAGCGGTGGTGCCACTCGTGTAGTTGATCGACGCAGTCTCATCTTCGTTCGGCTCCCAGTGGGAGGGCTCGGAGTCGAAGTCGTGGAGCAGGTCGTCGGTCTCGTCGCCGATCACGTAGCGGTGCTCTGCACCGACTGACGCCAGTGGTTCGCCGAGCTCTGGATCGACCAGCAACACCGAGGCGCCGCTGTGGTCCACGATGTAGGCGACCTCTTCTGAGGTGAGTCGGAAGTTGATCGGCACGATCACACGGCCGTACGCGCTCACGCCGAACAGCAATGACATCAGCCGTGCCGAGTTCTGGCTCACGACTGCAACCCGCTCACCGAGGCCGACGCCAAGTCGATCCAGGCCGGCAGCCTGGGCACGTGCGGTGCGGGCCAGGCCCGCATAGGTCATGTCGGGCCAGGGATTCGCCGGTTGGTCGGGTTCGTCCACGATGCCGACGCGGTCGGCGAACACCGCCTCGGCCCTGTCGATGTGATCCCGAATCGTCAGTGCGACCTTCAACTGGAGAGCTCCTCCATGACGGGGCCCCAGGTTTCGGGGTCGTTCACCACCGGAGCGTAGAAGTTGATCCGGTCCACGACATCTCCGTAACGGGCCTTCAGGCCGCCGGCCACTCCTTGGGGTTCTGCGACGACTGCGAAAGTGTCCAACACCTCGTCGTCGATGGCCTCGCCCATCTCCGCCCACTTGCCCTGCTTGGACATCGAGTGCAGTTCGTCGGCCAACGCGCCCCAGCCGTGGAGTTCGAGCACCCCGCGATAGGCCGGCGTGGAGCCGTAGAAGGCGATCTGGCCGGCAGTCGCCTTGCGGGACTGGGCCATCTCGGTTTCGTCGCGACCGGTGACGACGAAGGCCGGCCCCGATACCTCTATGTCCCCGAGTGTGCGGCCAGCCCTGTCGGCGCCACGCTCGAGGGCGGGCAGGGTCACCTCGCGCAACCACCGCTCGGTGGTGAAGGCATGGCAGAGGAATCCGTCACAGGTCTCGCCGGCCACCTCGGTCATGAGTTCACCCACACCGGCGAGGAACACCTTGGGCACGCCATGGGGATTGGGGCCCGGATCGAACATGGGCGTCATGAGCGTGTGGTTGTAGAACTCGCCGTCGAAGTCGAGCTTGGTCTGGTTCTGCCAGCAATCCCAGATCGCTCGCGTGGCCTGTATGAACTCGCGCATGCGGGCGGCGGGGCGGGACCACTCCATCGAGAAGCGTCGCGTGATGTGGGGCTTGATCTGTGAGCCGAGCCCCAGGATGAAACGTCCTCCGGAGAACTTCTGGAGGTCGTAGCCGATGTTGGCCACGAGCATCGGGTTGCGGGCGAACGCGACCGCTATGCCGGTACCGAGTTCGATCGAGGAGGTCGATTCGGCGGCCCGCATGAGGGGGAAGAAGGGGTCATGGTCGATCTCGGCCGACCACAGCCCTGAGTAGCCGACGTCCTCGAGTTGTTTGGCCGACAGCGGGGCGAGTTCAAGGTCTCCGCCCAGTGGTGCATCTACGCGCATGGCGGCGCACCATAGCGCTGTGTCGCCTCCGGAGCCGACGAGACGCTGTTGAGTCCTGGTCTCAGTCGTCGTCCGGGCGTTGCTGGAGGAATTCCTGCAACTCCGCTGCCAGCTCGTCTCCTGATGGCAGTTCGCCGAGGCTCATCGGTGTGGGCGGCTCGTCCTCCTCGGCGGTCGAGTCGAAGACCTCTTCGAGCTGGGTGACCATCTGCTGGTGCTCGGGGTTCTCAGCAACGAGCGCATCGAGGCGATCGCGGGTACGGGCGGTGTCGCCTGCCAGCTCACCGACGTCGATGTCGAGTCCTGCGGAATCCCGCAGGCCGTCTATGAGCGCGAGGCTGGCCGCCGGGTACGGCATGGAGGAGATGTAGTGCGGCACCTGTGCCCACAGTCCCAGCGTGGGGATACCAACGGCGTTGGCCTGCACGTCGATCACGGCCTGGATGCCACCGGGCACGCCGAGCGAACCGCGAACGTAGCCCCGCAGTTCCTCGGAGAGTTCGGTCGACGCCGTGGTGACGGCGAGGTTCACGCCGCGGGTATGGGGCACCGGTGCGGGATAGGCGCCGAGGTAGACGATCCGCGAGCACTCGAAGTCTTCGGCGAGCTCCAGTACGGCTGCGGTGAACGCCTGCCACTCGAAGTCGGGTTCGGCACCCTGGAGCACGAGTAGGTCCTGGCCTGCCTGGTCGCTTCCGGCGAAGAGTTGTGTGGAGGGCCATTCCACGTTCGTTATGAGTCCGTTGACTATCTGCATCACCGGGCGACGGGCGCGGTGATCGATGATCCGGTCTGCGTCGAAGGTCGCTATGGCGCTCGCATCGACCGATGAGCTGATCGTCGAGATCGCACCGGCAGCGGCCACGCCGGCGTCGATCCAACCCTCGAGGGCGATGACGAGCACCGGGTCGGACAGTTCTGGGTGTTCGTGGATGTCTACGAGATCATTCATGTGATGGCCGCGCAGGATTCCTCGGTGAGTGCGGCGAGCGACTCGAGCAGGTGTCGGAATCCCTCGACCTGCTCTGGTGGCACGTCGCCCATGGCTCCACCCGCGTAGCGCGCGTACACGCCGGCGATGATGCAGGTGAGTTTCCAGTATCCGAACGCGATGTAGAAATCGAGCTGGCCGATGTCGCGCCCGGACGCTGCCTGGTAGCGATCCATGAGTTGTGCCTTCGTGGGGAAACCGGCGAGAGCGGTGGGGGAGGCCTGGGGCAACACCGCGTCGGAGCCGGGGTCGGTCCAGTAGACCCAGAGGAGCCCCACGTCCGCCATCGGGTCGCCCAGGGTGCAGATCTCCCAGTCCAGCACGGCGTTCACGGCACCGTCGGAACCGAGCATGCAGTTGTCGAGCCGGTAGTCACCGTGCACGATCGAGGCACCCGACTGTTCCGGGATGTTCGCCGAGAGCCGGTCATGGGCCGCATGGACCGATGGCAGGTCGAGGCCGCCGTCGACCTGGCCGTCGGAGGACTCGAACTGGCCGTACCAACGCTTGAGTTGGCGTGCGATGTAGTTCTCCTTGCGACCAAGGTCGCCGAGCCCGACGGCGTCGACGTCAACTGCATGGATGGCTGCCATCACATCCACCAGCGATTCTCCGGCAGTGCTGCGCTGTTGCTCGGTCAGGGCCTCGGCCTCGGTGCGGCTGCGAACCACGGTGCCGTCGACGAAGTCCATCACGTAGAACGGAGATCCGTTGACCGAGTCATCTGCGGACAGGCCGATCGTGGCGGGCACCGGCACATCGGTGTCGGCGAGCGCGGAGATGATCTTGTGTTCGCGGCCCATGTCGTGCGCCGAGGCGAGGACCTGTCCGAGAGGAGGACGCCGCAGCACCCAGTGGCCCTCGCCTGAATCCGTGACCGAGAAGGTGAGATTGGAGTGTCCGCCAGCGATCAGATCGAAAGCCAGCGGTGGCTTGCAGCCCGTCACGTGCGATTCGAACCACGCCGTGACAGCTGCTGTGTCTATTCCGTCTGGATCTGTGGCATCTGGCGCCATCTGCGGCTCCGCCATGTCATTTCCTCCGTCCCGGGCGCCTTGCCTGCGCTGGCGCCGGATCACCCACGCTAGTGCCAGTCCCGGGGGCCGCCCCTACGATGTCCTGATGGCCGACGTCACCGATGCAACTTTCCAGACCGCTGTCATTGAGCGCTCCGCCGCCGTGCCGGTCGTTGTCGACCTGTGGGCCGAGTGGTGTGGACCGTGCAAGACCCTCGGACCGATCATCGAGAAGGTGGTTGCGGAGACCCAGGGCAAGGTCGAGTTGGCGAAGGTGGATGTGGACGCCAACCCCCAGATCGCCAACGCGTTCCAGGCTCAGTCGATTCCAGCGGTGCACGCAATCGTCGACGGAAAGGTCGCGGACAGTTTCGTCGGCGCCCAGCCCGAATCGGTGGTGCGCGAGTTCGTCGCCAAGCTGAACGCCAGCCCCGAGGAGCAAGAGGTTGCCCGGCTCATCGAGGCGGGCGACGAGGCTTCGCTTCGCGCCGCATTGGAGATCAAGGCGGACAGCGAGCCGGCCGTGGTCGCACTCGCAGAGCTGCTCGTCACCAGGGGCGACACCGAGGAGGCGACCACGCTGCTTCAACGGGTGCCCGAGACGCCCGAGGTTCGCAGGGTTGCGGCACTGGCGCGCACCGGAGGAGTGCCGAGCGGCGGAGATTCCGAGGTCGAACAGAAGCTGGGCGAGCTGTTGCCGACGGTGAAGGCCGACGACGATGCCCGCAAGGAATTCGTGGACCTTCTCGAAGTGCTGGGCGACGATGACAGTCGCGCTGCGTGGCGTCGTCAGTTGTCCGCCGAGCTGTTCTGAGCTCGTCCCGCAATCCCTGACCGGGGGGGGCGAACCGGGGGAGAGAGGGGGGTGGGGGCGGACGTTGGGC
>JBPCTP010000027.1:0-3760 GCA_051011615.1 Microthrixaceae bacterium
CCACGATCCTCGGCTGTCATGCTGCGGATCTTGCCGGCGGCCCACTGTCGGGCGAGCCCGCAGCCATTGCGGCCGCCGCCACTATGCGTGCCGCTGCACGCGAAGGGTCTGCGGTGGTCGACGGTGCCGGTGAGGCGAAGTGGCTGCTGGTCGCGCTCGACGAGGCCGACACGAGCTTCGCACTTCTCGACACCCATGGCTTCGAGGCCGACATGGTGCCGGGTGCCGATCCGACTCGTCGGGCGGCCCGGGTGTCGTTTGATCAAGGCGCACTCGCCGGAGCACCACGAATCGAGGTGCCTGCCGGATTCGTGCAGGGCCTGATGACGCTGGTCGCCGCTGCTGAATCGGTCGGCGTGGCGTCGTGGTGCGTGGAGGTGGGTGCGGACTGGGCGCGCGTCCGAGAGCAGTTCGACCGGCCGATCGGCCAGTTCCAGGCCGTCAAGCACCGCTGCGCGGACGCACTGTGCCGACTTGAGATGGCCCGGGCGGCGCTGTTCGACGCAGCATCGCTGGAGCTCGACGATCCGCAGTTTCCCCTGGCGGTGGCTGCTGCAGGTGCGCTTGCGCCGGTGGCCGCCTTCGACTGTGCGAAGGACGCGATACAGGTACTCGGCGGCATCGGTTACACCTGGGATCACGACGCCCACCTGTACCTGCGCCGAGCAACGCTGTTGTCGCACACGGCCGCTCAGCCCAGCCATTGGCGTGCCGCCATCGTGCAACGCGCAGTGGACGGCGACCGACGCAATCTGTCGATCGAGTTGCCCGCCAGTGCCGAGAACCTCCGAAGCCGGATCCGCACGGAGGTCGCCGAGGTGGCTGACCTGCCGAAGTCGGAGTGGAACACCGCACTTGCCGATGGTGGTTGGCTAGCTCCCCACTGGCCGAAGCCGTGGGGTCGCGGTGCTGCAGCGCTGGAGCAGTTGGTCATCGACGAGGAGCTCGCCGCCAGGGGAGTCAAGCGGCGCCATCTCCAGGTGGCCGGATGGGTTCTGCCGACACTCATTGCCCACGGAACCCCGCACCAGCAGCAGCGCTACGTGGCGCCGTCGCTGCGAGCGGAGCTGACGTGGTGCCAGCTCTTCAGCGAACCGGGGGCAGGATCCGATCTGGCTTCGCTCAGCACCCGTGCCACCCGCGCCGATGGTGGCTGGCTGCTGAACGGACAGAAGGTGTGGACGACGATGGCACGCGAGGCCGACTTCGGACTCTGTCTGGCGCGCACCGATCCCGAAGCTCCGAAGCACGATGGCATCACGGCATTCGTGATCGACATGGGCAGCGATGGTCTCGACATCCGGCCGCTTCGCGAACTCACCGGGTTCGCGATGTTCAACGAGGTGTTCTTCGACAACGTGTTCGTGCCCGATGAGATGGTGGTCGGAGCCGTGAACGAGGGTTGGCGTGCGGCACGCACGACCCTCGAGAACGAGCGGGTGTCGATGGCCTCCGGCTCATCGTTCGGACCCGGCGTGCTCTCCTTGCTGGAGCTGGCCGACCGCCGTGACATGTTGCAGGACCCACTCGTGGTGGATCTGCTCGGTTCGCTGCTGGTCGACTCCCAGGCCCTGGCGATGCTCGGCCTCCGCTCAACGCTGCGGGCGATCGACGACACCGCCAGAACTGGTCCGGAGGCTGGCAGAACTGGTCCGGAGGCCAGTGTCCGCAAGCTGGTGGCCGTCGAACACGAACAGCGCATCCAGGAAGCAGCGCTGCAGCTGTTGGGTCCCGACGCAGTGGTGGACGAGGGCGAGGGTCAGCTCTGGTTCGCGGGCTTTCTCGGCAACCGGGCGCTGTCGATCGCCGGTGGTACCTCTGAGATCCAGCGCAACGTCATCGGCGAACGTCTGCTGGGCCTACCCCGCGACTAGTCGGGAACGGGCAGGTCGGTCTCGGCCTGGGCCGGCTTCTCGGCCAACCATTCGGCGCGTGGACGCTTGAGGTCCCAAACGACTCCGATCTTCTCGAGGCCGCAGAGGATCCAGTAGCTGAAGTCCACCTCCCACCAACGCAGGCCCTGGCGAGCCATGTGGGCGTAACGATGGTGGTTGTTGTGCCAGCCCTCGCCCATCGTCAGAACGGCGAGTGCGAAGTTGTTGCGGGAGGTGTCGGTGGTTTCGAAGCGCCGGCTGCCGAACACGTGGGCGAGCGAGTTGATCAGGAATGTCGAGTGCCACAGGAGAACGGTCGATCCGAAGAATCCGAAGAACAACCCGGGGAGTCCACCGATCAGGAAACAGGCGAGCCCGAGCGCCCAGGGTGCGACCCAGTCGAAACGGTTGACCCAGCGAATCTCGGGCAGCGACTCGTATTCCTTCATCGTGCCCTCGGGCTGCCCGGAGGTCTCGTCGCTGAGGATCCAGCCCACATGGCTCCACCAGAAGCCCTTCTTGGGTGTGTGTGGATCGAGTGGGGTGTCCGAGTAGCGGTGGTGCATACGGTGATGCCCGGCCCACCACAGCGGCCCCTTCTGCGCAGAACTGGATCCGCCGAAGGCGAGGATGAACTGGAACGCACGGCTCGTCTTGTATGCGCGATGTGCGAAGTAGCGGTGGTAGCCGGCGGTGATGAAGAACATCCGGCCCCAGTAGCACGCGAGGAACAACCACACTGCGGTCCATGTGACACCGGTGAAGATCGCCACGAAAGGCAGTAGGTGTACGAGGAAGAACGGGATCGACGTCCGGAGGTTTACCCGTCCGTGCGTGAAGTCATCCTCGGAATCCTGGTCAGCCGCAGCCGAGCTAAGGGGTTCTGTGGTGAGAGCGATGGCGCACCTGCCGGGACTTCCGCCCGCGGCGGTGCCCATTGTCGATTCTGTCGGGGGACTAACAGCTCCGATGTCTCGGAACCGTCACAACTGTAGCTGTCACGAACCGTGTGGAGGTAACAGACGGTGTGACGTCTGAGTTAAGTCTTCGACGCCGTGCATGCAACGCCGCAGCACCTATGAGCGTCATGGTGAGCGGCAGTTGGTTCCTCGGGTCGGCTCGGTTGAGCCATGTGGAACGTGTCACATCTGCGTGTCGAATATTACAATCGACCGCGATTTCTGTAATACTGTTTCACCGACGTGACATGGCTGTGTCACACACCTTCCCCCCGAAAGTCGCGGTCCTGATGGCCGCGCAAACCCAACAGAAGGAGAGCAACGATGCGCTCCCAGAATCGAAACGAATCCAGCACGAAGCGAAAGCGCACCGGCATTCTTGCCGCAGGCGTCACCGTTCTTGCCCTGGCCGCCTCGGCATGCAACCTGCCGGTCGAGCAATGGGTACCGGACTTCGATGGCGATGGACAGATCTCCCAGGCCGAGATCGATCGCCAGAGCCAGGTGCTCGTGGCGGCTGTTACCGAGGCCGTCGAAGCGCAGCGGCGTGAAGTACAGCAGCACCCGTTCCTCACCTGCGTGCGTCGCCACGAATCCGATCGCTCCGGCGCATGGCCCTACGTGGGCGGCTACAACGCGCAGAACCCTGTCTCGAGCGCTTCGGGCGCATACCAGTTCATCGACAGCACCTGGCGCAACGTCTCGGTCAGGGCTGGTCACCCTGGATACGCCAAGGCCAAGCACGCTCCCTGGTACGTCCAGGACGAAGTTGCGTTGCACCTGGTGAACAGTGGTGGCCGCAGCGCATGGGCCGGCACCGGCTGCTGACGCCCCACCAAGTCTTCGGACGGAGTGATTCCGTCCGCAGAATCCCCCAAATCCCCCTGGAACCGGCGGGAATCCCGTAAGACCCCCGGCCCCAGATCG
>JBPCTP010000028.1:0-2906 GCA_051011615.1 Microthrixaceae bacterium
GCCAAGGAGATCGACGAGAAGTCCGAGATCGCGCAGGTCGCAGCCATCTCCGCTGCGGATCCCCAGATCGGCGAGGTCATCGCGGACGCCATCGACAAGGTCGGCAAGGACGGAGTCGTAACGGTCGAGGAGTCCAACACCTTCGGAATGGACCTCGAGTTCACTGAGGGCATGCAGTTCGACAAGGGCTACCTCTCGCCGTACTTCGTGACCGACCCGGAGCGTCAGGAAGCAGTCCTCGACGATCCCTACCTGTTGTTCGTGAACGGCAAGGTCTCGATGCTCCAGGAGCTCATCCCGGTGCTCGAGAAGGTCATGCAGGCCGGCAAGCCGCTGGTCGTCATCGCCGAGGACGTCGAGGGTGAAGCCCTCGCAGGCCTCGTGGTCAACAAGATCCGTGGCTCGCTCAACGCTGTCGCGGTGAAGGCTCCCGGCTTCGGCGAGCGCCGCAAGGCAATGCTCCAGGACATGGCGATCCTCACCGGTGGCCAGGTCATCTCCGAAGAGGTTGGCCTCAAGCTCGACAACACCACGCTGGATCTGCTCGGCACCGCCCGCAAGGTCGTCATCGACAAGGACAACACCACCATCGTCGAGGGCGCAGGCACCTCCGAGGAAGTCAGCGGCCGGATCGCCCAGATCAAGGCCGAGATCGACAACACTGACTCCGACTGGGACTCCGAGAAGCTCCAGGAGCGTCTCGCCAAGCTCTCCGGCGGCGTTGCCGTGGTCAAGGTCGGCGCAGCCACCGAGGTGGAACTCAAGGAGAAGAAGCACCGCATCGAAGATGCGCTCTCCGCTACCCGGGCAGCCATCGAGGAAGGCGTGGTCGCCGGTGGCGGTACCGCCCTCGTGCGTGCCAAGCCGGCAGTGTCCCAGATCGTCGAGAAGCTCGAGGACGACGAGCAGACCGGTGCCCGCATCGTGCTGCACGGCCTCGACGCTCCGGCTCGCATGATCGCCGACAACGCCGGTCTCGAAGGCGCAGTCGTGGTCCAGCAGCTCGAGAAGGAGTCGGGCAACACCGGCTTCAACGCTGCAACCGGCGAGTTCACCGACCTGCTCTCCGCCGGCGTCATCGACCCGGCCAAGGTCACCCGTGCGGCGCTGCAGAACGCAGCCTCGATCGCAGCACTGCTGCTCACCACCGAGTGCCTCGTGGCCGACGAGCCCGAAGAGGCCGGTGCCGCAGGCGGCGGCATGCCCGACATGGGCGGCATGGGCGGCATGATGTGATCGGTTCCCTCTGAGAAATCAGGGGGACCACTCACTCCGCACCAGCGGAAGAACTCGGATCGAGGGGTCGGCCCAGCCGGCCCCTCGTCCGCGTAGTGGCGGCGGAGACCTTGCTCGTGTTGCGCCAGTCCCCAATTCGGCCGATCAGGTCCGCAATTCCGTGGCGATTGCCGCCGAGTTCCATTGCGGCATGCCGGCGGCGTTGGCTGCAGGTGTTACCGCGAGGTGAGAAGTAGCTCGTGAAGCGAGCGACAGTAGGATCGGCCCATGGAAGACCACCCACCGCCTGGTCCCGCAAGGCTCCTGTCCGACTGGATGGACGGGGAGCGAGGGGAGCACCAGCCGGGCCGGGTGCTGAGCAACCTGAACACCCACGCAATGCGTGACTTCCTGGAGTCGCGGGCGGGAGCTACCCCCGAGTCCGACCCGACGTGAGCGATCGCGGTGGGCCCCAGTTCATTCCGCGCCCTGATGGCTGGAGTGAGGGCCGTGTCGCACCCTGGTCGCCGGGGTTCGCTGAAGGGGACGACGAGTCGAGCACGTTGGATCCCGCGGAGCTGACGCCCGAGCGGGTCCGTGAGGTGTTCCCGCGGAGTCGAAAGGGGCGCACGTCACCTGTTGAAACCGAAGGCGCGGCACCCTCCGCCGTGTTGGTCGCCTTCTTCATGGATGACTCACCATTCGAGGGAGCAGACTCGGGGCTCCATGTGCTGCTGACCAGGCGGTCCTGGGGCCTGCGCACCCATCGCGGCGAGGTCAGCTTCCCGGGCGGCCGCTGTGAGGCTGGGGAAACTCCAGCCGAGGCGGCGGTGCGCGAAGCGTGGGAGGAAACGGCTCTCGTACCTGAAAGCGTCGAGGTGCTCGGTGAACTCGACCACCTGACGACCGTCACGCGCCGTGCCTACATCGTGCCAGTGGTGGCTCTACTGGCGAGCCGACCTCGAGTGGTAGCGAATCCGGGTGAGGTCGACGAGGTGCTGATGGTGCCGGTCGCGGAGCTGTTGAGCGATGAGGTGTTCCGCGAGGAGAGGTGGGGCAGCGATGAGGTTCACAGACCGGTGTACTTCTTCGAGCTCCTCGGCGACACGGTCTGGGGAGCGACTGCAGCGATGCTCCGTCAGGCGCTTGCACTGTTGGTCGGCGCGGATGCGGGTCCGCTGAGCGACCTGGACCCTGCCCGCGGGATATCGACGGCCTTCCGTCTCACCGCGGAACAATCCCGCGGAGTCGTCTGACCACCCTCTACCCGTTCTGACATGAATTCCGCCCCGGTGCGGTCCGGAATTCATGTCAGAACGGGTAGGTCGGTAGCGCGGTGGTTCAGTAGCGCAGCGGGCTAGGCCCCGGAGGAGGTTGTGGTCTCGCTGGTGGGCGCCGCCGTGGTTTCCGTGGTCGGACGCTCGGTTGTGGGGGCCTGGGTCGTCGGTGCGTCGGTTGGCACGACGATGATGTTGTCCTGCTGGGTCGTCGAGGTGTTGTCGCCGTCGTCGGAGTCGCTGTTGTTGACTATCAGGAACACGATCACCAGTGCTGCGACGATCAACAGGGTTCCCAGCACCCACGGAACCGGTGACCTTCCACCCCCGCCGGATCCCTGGTCTGGCGGCGGGTATCCGCCACCTGCGCCGCCTTGCTGGGGCGGGTAGCCCTGCTGCTGCGGTGGGTATCCC
>JBPCTP010000029.1:0-3777 GCA_051011615.1 Microthrixaceae bacterium
GCCGGCGCCCCTGGTACCGGCGCTCCTGGTACGGCCGGCGCGCAGCCTTGGACGGCAACCGACGGTCAAGGCCAGCCGGAGAAGAAGCGATCCCCGGTTCCGATCATCATTGCTGTCGTGATAGCGCTGCTCGCAGCCGTCGCCGTGTTCCTGTTCGTGAGTGGCACTCTCGGCGGCGGTGACGGCGACGTGACGATCGCCGATGGATCCTGTGACATCGCCGCCGATGGCACCCTCTCGGTCAGTGGTACCTACACGAGCGGGAGCGAGGTGGACACTTCGCTCGACGTCCGCTTCGACGACCAGGACGGCAACGAGGCCGACAAGACATCGGTAGACGTCAAGGGTGACGCCGACGAAGACATCGCCTGGAGCGCATCGGGCCAGGCGAGCGACGATGTCACCAAGGTCAGCTGCACCGTGTCCCAGGGGGGCTGACCAGCCAGGCTCCGATTCGGCAATCGGCGGCACAAAGGGGTCTGCCACTGGTTCCGCATGGGTCCAGGCTCCCCGACGCGCCGGGCCTCCGAGCAGATCTGACGACCCGTCAGGTTTGGGGCTAGGTTGACCCCATGAACCTCGACCTGACCGCCGAGGAGCAGGAATTCCGCGACGAGGCACGTACCTGGCTGCGGGAGAACCTGCCCACGGGCGAACGACCGCCCGAAGGCGCAGAGATGCGCGACTTCGACCTCGAGTTCCAAAGAACCCTGTTCGAGGGAGGTTGGGCCGGCATCAACTGGCCAACCGAGTACGGAGGCCGCGGTCTCTCCGACATTCAGCAGATGATCTGGTACGAGGAGTTCGCCTCGGCGGATCCTCCGTTCACGCTGAACAACTCGTGCACCTTCGTCGGCAACAACCACGGGGGCCCCACATTGATGGCCAAGGGCAGCGACGCCCAGAAGGCCGAGCATCTCCCGAAGATCCTCCGGGGCGAGGTGGTCTGGTGCCAGGGATTCTCGGAGCCGGGAGCAGGATCGGACCTGGCGAGCCTCTCTACCAAGGCGGTCGTGGACGGCGATGAGCTGGTGGTCACAGGACAGAAGACGTGGACCTCCTACGCGCACGTCGCCGATCTCCAGGAGCTGCTGGTCCGCACCGATCCGGACGCCCCCAAGCACAAGGGCATCTCATGGGTCATCTGCGACATGGCGTCGCCCGGCATCGAGATCCGCGAGATCCAGACCATGAGCCACGTGACCGACTTCTGCGAGGTCTTCTATGACGAGGTGCGGATCCCGCTCACCAACGTCGTCGGGGAGATCAACGATGGATGGCGTGTCGCAATGTCCACCTTGAGCTTCGAACGGGGAACGGCGTTCATGGCCGACCAGGTCGAGTTGGCTGCAACCGTCGAGGAGCTCATCGCCGAGGCCCGCGATCGCACAGGAGCCGACGGCCGCCCGGTGATAGCCGACGAGGAGATCGCGCGGCGGCTGGCGACGGCCCGTGCCGAGGTCGCGGCACTTCGAGCGATGACCATCGCCGGCATCTCACGAACCGCCCGCAGCGGCATGCCGGGCCCCGAGGGTTCGATGATCCGCCTCTTTCACGGGGAACTGCACAAACGGGTATACGCCTTGGCTCTCGAGATAATCGGCTCCGAGGCACTGCGGCTGTCATCGGTCGACGGCGAGGGCGTCTGGACCGGCCCCTACCTCCAGTCCTTCGCCTACACGATCGGTGGCGGCACCACCGACATCCAACGCAACATCGTGGGCGAACGGGTGCTCGCTCTCCCCCGGCAATAGCCCAACGGCCCCCGGCACGGGACCTCGGCGTTGGGAACCCAGCGCCAGAACCCGGGCACGGGAACACAGACAGGACCAATACAGGAACCCCAATGGATCTTCTTCCGACAGAAGAGCAGTCAGAGATCATCTCGACAGTTCGTGCACAACTCGACGCCGGATTCTCGCTCAACACGCTGGCTGACCGAGACGGGCAAGCAGAGGTGATCGACGCCGTCCTTTGGAACCAGTGCGCGGAACTCGGCTGGTTCGCACTCGGACTCGACGAAGCGGTCGGCGGCATCGGATACGGACTGGCCGAGGAAGCGTTGTTGTTCGAAGAACTCGGCGCCCACTGCACTCCCGGACCGTTCCTGGCGACGGTCATGGCTGCCCATTGCGCTGCGCTGGCCGGAAGCGGCGAACTCGTCGCCGAGATCACCTCAGCGACCAAACGTGTGGCTCTCGCCGAACCGGAGTCTGTTGATGTGGTCGTGTCGGAGACAGCCGTGTCCGGGGACTTCCGGCTCACCGATTCCGCAGGTGCGGAGTACGCGCTCGTGCTCGATGGCGAACGCACGGCGATCATCTCGCTCGCCGGTGCGGCCGTGGAGCCGGTGCCGTCACTCGACCTTCTGGTGCCGCTGGCCACTGCGAGCCTGGACACCTCGCCAATCGCCTTCGCAACGGACCCGTCCGTCGCGCTTCGGGCCACCGTTCTCACCGCTGCGATGTTGTCGGGAGTGGCTCGGGCCACTGCCGAGCAGTCGACCGAGTACGCAAAGGACCGCGAACAGTTCGGCCGACCGGTCGGCTCATTCCAGGCCGTGAAGCACCGCTGTGCAGACATGGCCGTACGAGCTGACGCCGCCGAGCAACTCACACACCTGGCCGCGCTGGCAGTGGCGGGTGGTCACGATGACGGACGCTTCCAGGCCGAGGCCGCTCGCGTAGTCGCCGGCGATGCCGCAGTTGCGAACGCCGAGACGAACGTGCAGAACCACGGCGGCATCGGCTTCACGTGGGAGCACACAGCACATCGCTACGTCACACGTGCTCGAATCTGGAGCCAACAGGCGGGAGACCGCCGATCGCATCTGCGGTCGTTTCTCGACCAACCGGCTCCGGCCTGAAAACAGAGGCAACCTCACCCCTGCGGACCCTGCCGGATCCTGACCCAGGGTGCTGCTTCGATCTAGATCGCGGCTCGCTCAAAGGCGTTCACGGGTCAGGACACTGTGCCCGTCTCGGCCTCGGAATCGACGATCGCTGAGACCGTGTCGAAGGACCAACCGCCCGCGACCCAACGGTTCAGGAGTTCGTCGAGCGAACTGGCAACCTTGAGACGCCTGCGCCGCTTCACCACCGCACCTTCGGAGTCCGGCTTGTCGACCGACTCGACCACACCATCGTGCACGAGGACGAAGTCGCCCGGCTCTGCAGCCGCCAGCAAAGGTTCGACATTCGGGCGCTCCTCCGGCGGGTCGATACCGAATCGCTGTGTCCACAGCGCCACGTCGAGGCCGTTTCGCGCAGCCGCTGACATAACCGCTCCGGTGACCTGACCCCTCGGCGGCCGGTACCAACGTGGCGCCACCCCTGTCATCGACTCCAACGACTCCTGGGCGCGGGCGACCTCGATGTCGGTGCCCTCCTTGTCCAGACCCACTGCGCTCAGGTGCGCCCAGCTGTGGTTCCCGACCTCGTGTCCGGCGTCGACGATCCGTTCGAGGAGTCCCCGGTTGGCCTCCGCGAGGCGCCCCACGACGAAGAACGTCGCGGTGACTTCGTGTCGGGCAAGGGTTGCGAGGACTTGCGGGGTTATGTCGGGATCCGGTCCGTCGTCGAAGGTGAGGGCAAGAGCGCGATGGTCGGTCTGCGCGCACCAACGGAGTTCACATGGGCCCGGGCGGTCGCGCCGGTGGTCATGACGCCCGATCTCGTCACGCTCAACGGGCGGGTCGAAGAAGTTGGGTACCACCTGAAAGGCCGCGCTGGCCGCCGCCGCGCCGCCGAGTGCAGCGACGCCGGCGGTGCCGAGCAT
>JBPCTP010000030.1:0-3060 GCA_051011615.1 Microthrixaceae bacterium
CGCTCGAATCGGTGCAGCTGGTTCCGGAGGTCAGCTCCGAATACTCCTCCGAAGTCGCCGAAGGCGTGGTCATGAGCGCCGCAGCGGAGGCCGGTGCGGAGCTTCCACGCGGCGCGGTGGTGGGACTGGTGGTGTCCGCTGGTCCGAGACCGATCGTTGTGCCAAACGTCGTAGGTCAGACCGGCTCGAGCGCTGCGGCAACCCTCGAGGCAGCCGGTTTCGTTGTCTCGGGGATCGAGGGTTCACCGACCGGACCGGTTCTGGCGACCGACCCCGTGGCGGGCGAATCGCGCCGGCCCAACTCGTCGGTGCGAATATTCACCCGCCAGTGAAGTCCGCGTGCAGGTCGATGTTCCCCGAGGCGACCCGACGCGCAACGAAAAGGCTTCGCATGCGGTAGTGAAATGCATGCTTGCATCCGCGTCTGGTGGATCTGGTGGTCATAGATTCCTCACTGTCCGTAGTTCTGCTTGGGGTGGTCCGCTGTTTTCGGTGTTCCCCAGCCGCCGCTGATGGTGGGCCGCCCCAACCAGAGCTGCGCACGCGCTGTAGATCCTGACCGCTGGCGGCTCGACCAGCCCCTGCGTGGCTGACCTCACTCGCCGTGGTGTCGATCACCTGCCCGGGGCGTGTGACCCGTAGGCTCGCCGGGGTGAGCGACCACGGCGAAGACCAGGCCGCGGATCACGCAGCGCCGCCAAGCGCCCAGCCGCACGATCGAGAGCTCTCACACGATCAAGGGCTCTCGAAGGATCGAGAGCCTTCATACGATCGAGATCCGGCCGTGGCGGTTTCGATCGAGGCGCCGGGGGTGGACGAAGAGGCGGTCATGCCGTGGTCGATCCTGCTCCGGCGCTGGTCGTCGCGGCGCGGTGTCGCGGATGACCCGGCTCGCAAGGGTCCGTCACCGTGGTTGATCACATGGACGGTGTTGCTCGGCTCATTGGCGGTTGCGAGTTCGATCACGATCCTCGCGGTGAGCCGCCCGGCCATTGCTGACGATCTCGGAACCAGTGCGAGCACGCTCGTGTGGCTCATCTCCGGGCCCACCATCGCCGTGGCGCTCACGGGTACCACGGCGGGCAAGTTGGGCGACCTCCACGGGCATCGCCGGGTCTACCTCTATGGCCTCTTCGGCGCGGCTGCGTTCTCCCTGCTGGCTGCACTCGCATGGTCCGGTGGCTCATTGATCGGCTTCCGGGTCGTGGGTGCGACCGTCGGTGCAGCCACCGGGCCCAGTTCTCTGGCGATAATCAACCAGCTCTTCGCCCGCGAGAATCGGTCACGGGCTCTCGGGTACTGGTCCCTCGTGGTGGCCGGTGGGCCGGTGATCGGGCTCGTCATTGGCGGTCCGCTCGTCGAGGCCGTGGGTTGGCGTGCCATCTTCTGGTTCCAGACCCCGCTGTTGCTCGCTGCTGCGATCGCAGCGTTCATCGTGGTGCCGGAGACGAAACGCCACCACAACATCCACTTCGACGTGCTCGGTCAGGTCGCACTCATCGTCAGCCTCGGCGGACTGCTGTTCGCCATCGACCGTGCCACTGCCTGGGGACTCGACAATCCCTGGGTGATGGCGGGCTTCGTGCTGTTCCCGGTTGGCGGCTGGTGGTTCCTCCGCATCGAGGGACGAGTGGACCATCCCCTCATACCGCTCAATTGGCTGAAGCGGCGTTCGTTCGCGATACCCGTGGCCGTGTCGTTCTTCATCCAGTTCGGCTACATGGGTGGATTCATCCTCACGCCGAAACTGATGGCGGAGGTGGCGGGCCAAGGGGCGGACACCGTCGCCCTGATGATGATCCCGCGCCCTCTCACATTCGCGATCGCTGGACCGCTCTCGGGTGCACTCGCGGGTCGCATCGCTGCGCGAACGACCGTCGTGGGCGGGCTCGTCTCCTTGGCGCTCTCATTGTTCGCGTTTGCCTACGTGTCCCCCGACCCGGTCACTGCGGTCGTGGTGGTGGCGCTGGCTCTCTCCGGATTCGGCATTGGCGCAGCCCAACCACGCCTGGCGTCCGCGGTTGCGAATGCGGTGGATGACACTGACCTCGGCGTGGCAGGCGCGACGCAGCAGCTCGTTGCCCAGGTCGGCACGACGCTCGGGATGAACTCGCTCGAGGCAGTCCAGGTGGCGACCGTCGAGAGCTCCGGGCTGGGTGGCTCCTATGCCAACGCCTACATGCTCGGAGGCGCGATGGCGGTGGTCGGAGCAATCGTGGCGTTGTTCCTGGTCGACCTCGGAGAGGCCAAACGCTGAGAACCCAGGCGTGGAGAGGTCGTCAGTCCTCGGTGATCTCTTTGATGCGCTCGGCGATCTTCTCGGCTGCCTCGGCGGCGGCGGGATCGGTGGGCGCCTGCTGGAGGACCATCATCTTGGTCATGTCGCCCTCGACCTTGATCTTGCCGGCCATGAAAGCCTGCATCCCGGCCTGCGGGTTGCCGTCGACGAGGATCGCCTTGGCGGTGGCGTAGTCGAGGGTGACCGTCAGCTCGGGATCGTCGATGTGGCCGAGGTCCATCTCCATCTCGCCGCCGGAGGTGTCCATATGAGCATTGATGGTGCCGTCGCCGAAGGGAACCTCGGTTACGACCTGGTTCATCTTCACCGAGTGTGGAGGTGCTGGTGAATCAGCGCTGAGCTCCTGGCGGATCTTCTTGGCCTCTTCCAGCCATTCGTCTGTAAGGAACTGGTACTTGGCCATTTCGGCCCCCCTGTTGCTCTGTCGCCCCGGGCGAATCCGGGTCTTCCGGGTGAATCCTGTTCACGTTCGGGTGACAATACTTCACTTGACCGGCCGGTCAAGTGGCTACCGCGAGGCCATTGGGCACTGCTGCTGGTGCGGGGCACCGAAAGCCCTACCCTTGTTCACTTCACGACGCGAGGAGTTTCGCCATGGTTGACGTGATCCCGGGTGCAGAGGCATGGAGCCACGACGGCGGACCAATCGGTGTGCTGGTCCTGCACGGCTTCACGGGCAACCCGAGTTCGGTGCGCGGATTGGCCGAAGCATTTGCAGAGGCCGGGCACAGTGTCGAGATGCCGCGCCTTCCGGGGCACGG
>JBPCTP010000031.1:0-10714 GCA_051011615.1 Microthrixaceae bacterium
CTCCGAACGGCTTGCTCAGGTCCGCCGAAGCAGCCGAGTCACGCGCCTTGTCTGCATCGACAAAGGAGAAGCAATTGAGTTTGCTGGAATCGATCGCAGAAAGCGTCGCCTCGAGCTCTTCTGTCGGCGACCGCTCGCCTGCGCGAAAGGCGTCGACCAGCGAGCAGGCATCTCCGAGCCAGGGTGTGTCCGTCATCCGCTCATGTTGTCACCACCCGCCACCCAATGTCGAACGGGGTTCAGACATTCGCGCTGCGGAAGTCCGCTCAGTCGGCGCGCAGAGTGCTCTTGGCCGGGAATACTGGTCGGCACGGCTCCAGCGAGCGTCTGGTGACCAGGAGGTTCAAGTGTCAGACGAACAAGAACAGGTTTCGATCCAGGCGGTTCCCGTCTCAGCGGACTCGGCCACCTCCGATGCCTCCATATCCATGGAACTCACCGGTGACGATGTCTCTGTCGAGGTCAGCCCAGCCCGAGTCGACGCAACCGTTCGCGAACTCACCGGCAAAGGTGCCATGGAGCTCGCCAATACGATCAACCCACTTTCGAGCAGCCCATCGTCGCCGTTGCAGACCCAGGCGCTCATGGACGCGTTCGGACCGTCCCTGATGCCGCGGGCGACCATGCACCAGGGGATGGCCGCGGCACTGGCGGTTCTGGTTGCAGGTTCCGTGGGTTCGCCGTTGCACTGGGTTGCGCGCCGTCTGGCGCCGGAGGACTCCCCCCTTGCCTGGAAGCTGTTGGCCCGCGCAGGCATCGCCACCGGTGGATGGACCCTTGCCAATCTCGCCGAGACCGACGAAGAACACACTGTTGTCTCCACGCTGCGAAGCGCCGGCGACCTGATCATGGCCGGCGCGATCGGCGGCATGGCCTACGAGGCGGCGGACGAACTTCGTCACCGGTTCCCCGCCAAGGGTCCATGGCGACCCCTGGCCATCAGCGGTGCCGGCGCAGGCTTCGCCGTTTATCGCTCGGGCAAGTCGCTCAAGCAACGCACGTCGCTCATCCAACGCTGGACCGATGAGGACAAGCCCGCCAGCCTGCCGGGAGCCATTGGCATCGGCATCGCGGTGTCCACGATCGGCCGCCTGATCGGCAAGGGCTACCGGGCCTCCGCCAAGGGCACCGCGGACTTCTTCGGGCCCGATGTGCCACACCAGATAATCGGCCGGGCGGTCAACGCTGCTTTCTGGGCGGGCGGGGCGGTCGCGCTGTACAACGCCGGCGTTTCGCGAATCGCTCGCTCGAACGAGAAGATCGAGCCGGGCTACGACACACCGCCCACCTCCGAGCACGTCTCGGGCGGACCCAACTCCGAGTCCCCCTTCGACAAACTGGGCCTGCAGGGCCGCCGCTTCGTGACCGATGTGATCCAGCCGGAGCTGATCGAGGAGACACTCGGGGAGCCGGCAAACGCACACCCCATTCGTGCCTACGTCGGTGTGAATTCCGAACCGGTGTATCCGGCCGGCCGATCGGAAATGATGTGCGACGAGATGGAGCGCCTCGGCGCATTCGACCGCTCGCACCTCGTGTTGTTCTCCCCCACCGGTACGGGCTGGGTCGACCACGCCGTGATCTCCGCCGCGGAACTGTTCACACGCGGCGACATCGCCACCGCGTGTGTGCAGTACGGGCGCAGTCCCTCTTTCCTGGCCGTGCAGACGGTGGCGTTGGGTCGATCCCAGTTCCGGCTCCTCCTCTGGAGCGTGAAGCAGCGCCTGGCCGAGCGTCCGCCGGAACGACGCCCCAAGGTGTTCGTCTTCGGCGAGAGCCTCGGCGCATGGTCGAGCTCGGACGTCGTGATGCGCCAGGGAATCGACGGTTTCGACCACTACGGGATCGACAAGGCCCTCTGGTTCGGACTGCCGGGCCTGGCCAAGTGGTCGCGAACCGGCATGCGCGAGGGGCGGGGGCCGAACGTGCCCGAGGGCTCGGTCGGCGCGTTCGACAATCCGGACGACTTCGCCGGACTGTCCGATGCCCAGCGAGATGCCATGCGAGCAGTCATCCTCGATCACGACAACGATCCCATCGCCCTGATGTCACCGCGCCTCGCCGTGAAGCGCCCGCCGTGGCTGCGCTCGGAAACCCGTGGCCGCAATGTGCCAGAGGAGATGGACTGGATTCCGGTGCTCACGCTCGTGCAGGTGATCGTGGATGCGATGAACGCCATGCGCACGGTGCCCGGAGAGTTCAAGTCCTTTGGTCACGACTACCGCGGCGACACTGCCGCCATGGTCCACGGCGCGTGGGGCCTGCCGAAGGTGACTCCCGAGCAGTTCGCCGCAGTTCAGCACGCGCTGGTCACCCAGGAAATGGCCCGCAGCGAGAAGCTGAAAGCCGCGAAACAAGCCGGGGTGGGCGACGCCACCACCGAGGTCCAATAGCCATCCGGCTTCACCTGCGACAGCAGGTGCAATGCACACAGCCGGGGTGGGCGACGCCACCACAGAGGTCCAATAGCCATCCGGCTTCACCTGCGACAGCAGGTGCAATGACCACCACATCGCTCCCGACCTCCCCTTTTGGCACATCTGGGGAAGACTTCCCGCATGGCTGCAGATCGGGCGTCTCGGCTGGGTGCCTCGTTGCGGGGTCTCCGACCGCAGATGCGCAGTGCGTACGTGACCTCGATCGGTCTGGATGCCCATTTGGGGAGAGTGTTCGACACTCCGGACCACTACCAGATGACCGAGATCATCTCGGCGGATGATCCACGGCTGTCCTGGGCACCGCGATGGCAACGCCGCTTGGCGGCCGGTCCGATGGAGCGCGGCGAGTGGGTCTGCCTGGTGGCCAACGACAAGGAACTCGACGGACTGCGGGTGGGCCATGTCTGGGTGACGTTCGCCAGCACGCGCTCCTTGGGAAACGGCATGCTCAACGTCAACCTCCGCGACGATGAGGCCTACGTTTGGGACCTCTTCATTCATCCCGAACACCGACGTGAATCACTTGGCAACGCGATGGGTCAGGCGCTCATCGACACGTTCGGTCCCCGTGGAGTCAAGTGGGGTTACACCCACGTGTTGATGAACAACTCGAGTTCGGTCATCTGGCACCACATGTTCGGCTTCGACGCTGCACAGACCGTCAACTGCGTGAACATCGGCGACCGGTTCTGGTGGAAGCTGCCGTTCTCCGCCGCTCCACGGTTCGGTCCTCTGAGCCGACATGGCCGGCACGACCAGGATCCACCGCAGGACCCAATGGGTTCGGGCCTGTTGCCGCCAGAGTGGCCGCGGAGCTGACTGCCACACCACCCGCCCCTGCCAGGGGCACCGGTTGTCACGAGCCTTTCGCTGCGATGGGCGACAATGGCAACAAGAGCTGAGTGCCACAGGAGATTGCCGTGCCCCGCCAGGATTCGTTGTTCAACGACTATGCGCGTGAGGTGGTGGACGTGCCCGTCACCGAAGAGCTGGGCGAGTCGTTCCTCGCCTATTCGCTGTCGGTGATCACCGCACGGGCCATTCCCGATGTGAGGGACGGCCTCAAGCCCGTGCAACGACGCATCCTGCATGCGATGGCCGGGATGGGGATGCGCCCGGACCGACCGCATCGCAAGTCCGCCGGGGTCGTAGGCGAGACGATGGGCAAGTACCACCCCCATGGAGACTCGGCCATCTACGACGCGCTCACCCGGATGGGACAGGACTTCGGCCGCAACATCTGCTTGGTGGATCCCCACGGGAACTTCGGCAGCCTGGATGACCCACCCGCGGCATATCGCTACACCGAGTGTCGACTCAGCAACGCAGCGATGGAGATGCTCGGCGAGATCGACGAGCAGACGGTCGAGTTCCGCACCACCTTCGACGGCGAGCGCGAAGAACCCGAGTACCTTCCGGCCCGCCTGCCCAACCTGCTGGTGAACGGATCCATGGGCATCGCGGTCGGCATGGCTACCAACATGGCGCCCCACAACCTGCGTGAGGTCGCAGCGGCTGTGCGCCTTGTGATGAAGAAGCGCCGGCCGAAGCCGACGGTCGAGGAGCTGATGAAGGTGCTCCCAGGGCCCGACTTCCCCTCCGGCGGCATCGTGGTGGACGACGGCTTGGCAGATGCCTACGCGACTGGTCGCGGCTCGGTGCGGGTTCGTGCCCGCGCAGAGGTGGTGAAGCGCACTCGCCAGAGGGACGGGATCGTCGTCACAGAACTCCCCTACCTCATCGGCCCCGAGCGCGTGGTGTCGCGGATCCAGGAGTTGATGCGCGACGAGAAGCTCCCCCTGGTCACCGACGTCCGCAACACGTCGGATCGACGCACGGGAATGCGTCTCGAGATCGAACTCAAGCCGGGAGCCAATGCCGCCGCAGTGTTGACCGAGCTGTATCGCCTGACTCCGCTGGAGGACACCTTCGGCATCAACAACGTGGTTCTCATCGAAGGTGTTCCAACGACGGTCGGCTTGTGGGAACTGTGCGATCAGTACATCCAGCATCGACTCAATGTGGTTCGTCGGCGCACGGAGTTCCGACTGGAAAAGGACGAGCGACGCCTCCACCTGGTGGAGGGCCTGCTGATCGCACTCGATGCCATCGATCTGGTGGTCTCGATCATTCGGTCGTCCCAGGACGCCAGCGAGGCGCGGGATCGCCTCACCGAGGAGCTGTCGTTGACCGAGGTGCAGGCGGTCCACATCCTCGACATGCAGCTGCGCCGCCTCACCGCGCTCGCGAAGCTCGAACTTGAAACCGAAGCCGAGGAACTGCGGGGACGCATCGACGGGTATCGCAAGATCCTCTCGTCGGAAAAGCGGCGAAAGACGATCGTGATCGAGGAACTGGACGAGATGGCCGAGAAGTTCGGACGGGACCGCCGCTCGAAGGTCATCTCACCAGCGGAAATCAACGACGTGACCCTCGCGGAGGTTGCCGAGCAGGCTCGGGCGGAGCGCACCGAAGAGCCTTGCGTCGTGGCGCTGTCGCTGAGCGGGATGTTGGGCGTGGAGCCTGTGGACGGTCCGAAGAAGGCCACCTTCGGACGCCATGACGTACTCCGTCAGCGCGTCGCGACCACCACACATTCAACGGTGTACCTCGTGACTTCGAAGGCCCGGGTGTTCGACATTGCGACCGACTCGATCGAGGAGGTGACAGGTCGAAAGCGGGGCGTTGGCGTGTCTGACATTGCGAAGTTGGACAAGGGCGAGCAGCCGTTGTGCCTGGTGGCACCCGCGACCGTCGACAAGCCCGCCCCACTGATGCTGGTGTCTTCCGGGGCCTCGGCCAAGCGGATCGAGATCTCCGAGCTCGTCGCGACGCCCACGGGCAAACCGGCCATGAAGCTCAAGCCCTCTGAGTCCGTGGTGGCTGCCTTTCCCGCCCCTGATGATGCAGAGGTGATGCTGGTTGCCTCCAACGCGCAGGCCATGCGCTGCGCGGCGGACGCCGTTCCCATCCAGGGGCGTGGTGCTGGGGGTGTGGCGGGAATGAAACTGCCGAGCGGCGAGACCATCGTTGGCGCCGGCCTCGCAGACGAAGGTGCTGTCGTGTTGAGCGTCACCGATGCGCAGACAGCGAAGGTGACCGACGCCGCGGAAGTCCCGATCAAGGGTCGCAACACAGCCGGTCTGAGGCTCACGAAGTTCCGCAAGGAGAAGCGCCTCGAGTGGGCTTGGGTTGGCCACGAGGCGGACGTGTTGGTGGTGCTCGGCCAGGTCGATGTGCCATCCAAGCCCGATGCCTCTCCCGAACCTCTCACGATCCCCCACACGGGACGCGACCTCGCCTCGAAGGCGACCAAACGACGCATGCTCGACATCGGCTTCGGCCGGTGGTGATGACGTCTACCTGCGGGCGGGCACGCACCAGATACAGCGGCACCGGGTCGCGTGGGTCCTGGCCGCCCGGCACCTACTCTCCGGGCACCACTGCCACCTCGGCCGGATCAATCGCATTGCGCCCGGTCTGACGTACGAACAGGGCCAGCGAGATCAGTACGATCGCCATGCCCACAAGCTGGATGGGCTCGAGCGTCTGGTCGTAGACCACGACGGCGCCGAGTGACGACATCACAGTCACACCGAGTGCGATCGTGGCCGTGGCGCTCACCTCCAGGTGACGCTGCGACCACGACATCAGCAAGTGGCCGCTGCCCGGAACAATGGTCATCGCCAATGCTGCCAGCAGCGCTCCGACGGTCGGAGCATCGAGTCCGGGACCGCTCACGAGTGCGCCACCAAGTGCAACTAGCGTGGCGATCGGCAACGCGGACGCCTGGTACTGGAGGGTGTCGAGGGTTTCCCGAGCCGACTTCGTGCCGACGAAGTACGCGCAACCCACGACCGTTCCGGCGAAGGCCAGGAGGTCGCCCTTCAACGACCAATCACCCGATGAATCAGAGGCGCCGAGCACCGTGATGACGGTGCCCGAGACTGCAACGAGGATCAGAGCAAGCCGTCCGGCCCGCACACGCTCACCCATCCTGCGGGTGGAATAGGGCAGCAGCAGGACCGGCTGGAGCGCGGCAATGACGGTCGCGGACGCCACGGTGGTGAGTTTCAGGGCGCTGAAGAAGAGGACCGCGGACAGCCCGAACGCGAGCCCACCGAGGGCGGAGGCCCGAAACGCGGCTTTCGTGTAGCGACCACCCCTCAGCATGAAGATGCCGCCGTAGATGACGGCGCCGAAGAGCGTGCGCCAGAACGCGAGCTGCGGACCGGGAAGTCCGGCGCTCACCGCTATCAGGTTGCCGATCGACCAGAGGCCGGTGGCCAGAACGGCTGCCCCCAGCGGGGCCAGCGCATGCTCACCAAGGCTTCCGCGCGCCGCTGAGGCATCCGATGTGGATTCTCCTTGATGGTCCGCGGGCACCGACGAACGCTACAGAGCGTCGGGCGATCGCGACGAGCCGGTATCCAGTCAACACATCGGCTGCACCTCGCTGTCACCGCGGCGTGCTTGACTGGCCCCGATGGCTGCCAAGAAGTCCCCCGCGAAGAAATCACCTGCCAAGAAGCCCTCTGCGAAGGAGTCCGGCAGGGGTGAGAACGCATCGGGCGCATATGACGAGAAGTCCATCCAGCTCCTCGAAGGGCTCGACGCAGTGCGCAAGCGTCCGGGCATGTACATCGGCGGCACCGGTTCGACCGGACTGCACCACCTGGTGTGGGAGTTGATCGACAACGCAGTGGATGAAGCTGCGGCCGGCCACGCCAACCTCTTGGAGGTCACCATCCATCGAGACGGATCGGTGGAAGTGGCTGACAACGGGCGAGGCATTCCGATCGGCCGAAAGGACGGCAAACGCACCGCCCTCGAGATCGTGTTCACCGAGCTGCACGCCGGTGGGAAGTTCGGTGGAGGCGCCTACTCATCCTCGGGCGGCCTGCACGGCGTCGGTGCCTCGGTCGTCAACGCCCTGGCCTCGAAACTGGTCGCCGAGGTCGATCGCGACGGACACACCCATCGACTCACCTTCGTGGACCGCGTGCCCGGCAAGCTGAGCTCCAACGGACGATTCACGCCGTCGTCCGCCCTCGAGAAGGTCAAGAAGATCCCGGCGAAACGCACGGGTACGAGGGTGCGCTTCTGGGCGGACTTCGACGTCTTCGATCCGGGGCTGTCGATCGACCCCGAACTCGTGCGGGAGCACGCCGCGCTGGTGTGTTTCCTCGTGCCGGGGCTCAAAGTGCGCATGGTCGACAAACGCCCCGGAGGCACAACCGAGGAGTTCGTGGCCAAGGGTGGCCTCGGCGACCTGGTCGCGATGCACCCGGGGGCGCCCATCACCGAGGTGATCCCCCTGCACGGCACCGGCACCTTCGAGGAGAAGGTTCCCGTCGACGGCAAGATGACCCTCGTCGAGCGCGAGGTCACAGTGGACGTGGCGATGCGTTGGACCACGGGATACGACAACCGGGTCGACAGCTTCGTCAACACAATTCCGACGCCGGAGGGTGGCACCCACGTATCGGGATTCGACCGGGCGCTAACCAAGGTCAGCAACGAACTGATCGTGCCCAACAACCGCAAGCTCGCGAAGCTCGCCAAGGCCGGCAACGACCGTGCGGAGAAGGCCGACGTACAGGAGGGCCTCATCGCGGCGGTGAAGGTCACCTTCCCCGAGCCACAGTTCAAGGGCCAGACCAAACAGGAACTGGGCACTCCACCGATCAGCTCCATCGTCTATGAGGTGGTGCGCAACGGGTTCGCCAACTGGATGGAAGGCGGCGGGCGAAAGAGCCACATCAACGCCGTGCGGGACAAGGTCACCACCGCCATCGTGAACCGTGTCTCGGCCAAGGCGGCTCTCGAGGCACGCCGCAAGGCAGCGAACCTCACCTCGGCGGGCCGACCCGACAAGCTCGCCGATTGCCGCAAGCACGGAATCGATTCCGAGCTGCTGATCGTCGAGGGCGACTCTGCTGCCGGGCCCGCCAAGGCAGGGCGCGACGCCGAGACCATGGCGGTGCTGCCACTCAGGGGCAAGGTGGTGAATGCATCGAAGTCGACCATGAAGCAGGTCATCGACAACGCTGAGGCCCAAGCGCTTTTTGCAGCGATCGGAGCCGGTTCCGGTCGCGACTTCGATCTCGACGAGGCTCGCTACGGTCGCATCATCATCCTGTGCGACGCGGATGTGGATGGATCACACATCCGATGCCTGCTGCTCACGCTGCTTTACCACTACATGCGACCGCTGCTGGAGCAGGGCCGCGTCTTCGCCGCACAACCTCCCCTTTACACCGTCAAGGTCGGTGACGACACCGTTCACGCCTTCAGCGACGACGAGAAGGAGTCGCTCACGGATGAGCTCGTCAAGAGTGGTCGCAAAGCGGAGAATCTCCAGTGGGTCCGTTTCAAGGGCCTCAGCGAGATGGACGTGGAGGAACTCGCCGTCACCTGCCTGGACGCCGAGACCCGGATCCTGAAGCGCATCACGATGGACGACGCGCAGGAGGCAGCATCGGCCGCCGATCTGTTCGAGACCCTGATGGGCAACGACGTGGCTCGCCGCCGGCAATACCTGCTGGCGAACAGCGAGTTGGTCGACAAGGCGGCCTTGGACGTGTGACGCAGCGTCGCCGCCCGATCGTCCATCATCGCTCAACCTGACGAATCGTCAGTTCCCACGGGGCATTCACCCACTCTGAGAGGGTGGACAGTCGCGGCCCATCGTCGGTACCGTTGTGTCTTGTGTCGGGGGCCTGGGGAGAGCCCCGACCAAGGCTGGCAAGAGAGCGCAAGCTCTGACAACGAGGCTGCAGGGGCACAGGCGAGGCGATGACGACGGTGGCGAACACCAGCAATGACCGGTTGATCCGTGTCGACGCGCCGCGACTCGGCCACGTGCGTCCCTTCGACGGCCTCCGCGGGATCATGGTTCTCGGAGTGGTCGCCTACCACGCAGATCTGATCCCGTTCCTCAAGGGGATGCCGCTGGTCATCGACTGGTTCTTCGTCGCCAGCGGATTCCTGATCACGTACCTGCTGCTCGACGAGCAGAACAAGACAAAGGCCGTGAGCCTCCGCAACTTCTACACGCGGCGGGTGCTGAGGCTCTTCCCCGCCATGTACGCGTTCCTGGCCACGTTCTCCGTGCTCGCTGTCGCCGCCACCCTGCTCGTCGAGGACTCCTCGGAGTTCTCCAACTGGTGGGTGGACGTGCTCGCCGGCTCCTTCTACGTGTACAACTTCGTGGCTGCAGCGGACCCCGGTGCCGTCTCGGGAGCAATCGGGCACATCTGGAGCCTCACGGTCGAGGAACAGTTCTATTTCATCTGGCCGCTTCTGCTGCTGTTCGCACTGCGCAAGGCCAGGCGGCGAACCGACATGCGCCTGATCGTGGGGTCGGTGCTGTTCATCGCGACCTTCTTCTTCCTGCGAGCCCACTTCCAGTACATCGTCTCGGACGCCTCTTCCTTGAACCCGACCTTCATCGACGAGAACGACCCCACCTGGCAGGGGTTCCTCTACCGGTTCGCATCAATGCGACCCGACATGATCGTCTACGGCTGCCTGATCGCGTTCGTCGTGAGGGCGATCCCCCGACCGGTGCCCGAAAGGGTCCGCATGGCCCTTGCAGTGGTCGGACCCATCTCCTGGATCTGGTTCGTGGTTGTGCTGGTGTTCGCGAACAGCGGCATCTGGGGATTCGACCTGTGGGGCGGTCCTGCCTACCAACTGGCGTTGCTGTTGCTCGGACCGGGCGTCATCGACACCTACATTCGCGCCGAGGCCTGGTACTACAAGCCGCTGGCCAACAAGCCCTTCGAGTACCTGGGCGTGCGCACCTACGGCATCTATCTGTGGCATGTCATTCCGGTGCTCATCTTCCTGCCTGCGATCAGCAACGCGAACGGCATGGAGAAGTTGGTGCTCGCATCGATCACAACTGTGCTCGGCGTGGCGGTCGGCGCAGGCTCCTACCGGTTCATCGAGCGTCGTTTCCTCGCCATGAAGGACCGCTTCTCCTCACTCCCCCCGCCGAAGTCCGAGGATGCCGCGAAAGTCGACGACGCCGACACCAAGGTCGACCTCCGCGACACCGGTGCCGAACCGAATACGTCGCCTGGCGATACGCAGCTCCCACCTGCGCAGCAAGGGCCGGCTGACGACGTGCCGGTGACGGACAAACCAACGGTGCCATGAGAACCGCGTCCCCCCGAGACCTGATCAGGGTCGACGCGCCGGCGCTCGGCTACGAACCCGCCCTCGATGGCATCCGCGCTCTCGCGGTTCTCATCGTGATGGCGTACCAC